>NZ_DBHKZK010000079.1:0-3836 GCF_057314735.1 Cardiobacterium sp. | reverse complement strand
CCCCGCAGGGCGAAGCCCGCTGGGGGGGTGGGTTGGGGTGGGGGTGAGCGATATTGCCCAAGAGCCAAAATGGCGATTTTTCACGTTTGCTGCCCCCACCCCTGCCCTCCCCCACGGGGGAGGGGGCATATCGGCGGATTTCTATTCTTCAGTTCACTACACAAATTACGTCAAACAGGTTTATTTCAAATTTATTCCACATATACATACACCTGAGCGCTCCACCTGTATGTAAACCAGACCGCACCCACACATGACCACCACCACCCGCCACCTCAACGCCCGCCGCACCGGCATCATCCTGATATGCAGTATCTTCGCGCTGCTCACTCTCATCAGCATCCACCGCTTCGGGCAGGCAGCGATGAGCGGCCAGCCACTGCAAAAAAGCCACCTCGTCCTCATCAACATCACCATCGCCGGCCTCGGCATCTTGAGCCTCATCACCTTCTGGCAAATCATCCGCAGCGCCCGCAACCACCGCCGCAAAAAAAAAAGCAGCCTCGGCTTCTACTACGGCTGGCGCATCTTCACCACCGCCATCATCCCCGCCGCCATCATCGCCGCCTTCAGCTGGCAATACCTCACCTACGACCTCGGCAAAGTCTTCAACACCCGCATCAACAACGCCCTCGACAACGCGCTGCAACTGACCCGCACCGCCATCGCCATCCGCACCGGACAGGCGCTCGAACAAACCCGCATCCTGCGCCAGGCAATGGGCGACATGAACCAGGCCAAACTCATCGCCAACATCGAGCCATTACGCCGCCAGACCGGCGCTCTGGAGCTGGCCGTCTTTGACCTGCAAGGCACCATCGTCGCCTACAGCAGCGTTGACACCGGCAAACTCATCATCGAAGCGCCGAGCACCGCCGCCATGCTCAACGCCACCGACGAACAAGAGCACTTCGAATACGGCGAAAACAACGGCGAATACACCATCACCGTCCTTACCATCATCCACAAACCCGAAAACACCTTCTACCTGCAAGCCATCTACACCATGCCGGAGGCGTTCAACAGCCAGGCCGAAAACGTGCGCGAACAATACCGCCAGCACCAAAACTACAACGCGCTGCAGCCGCGCATCCGCGCCAACATCATCCTCGTCTTCTCCACCACTATCCTCCTCACCGCGCTCATCATCATCTGGCTCGCCGCCCACTTCAGCGAACGCCTGAGCCACCCGCTGCGCACCCTCAGCCGCGCCGCCTCCAACATCGCCGAAGGCAACTACCACGCGCGCATCACCGAACTGCCGCACAACGAACTCGGCATCCTCGGCCGCCAGTTCAACCACATGAGCCAAAACCTCGAAGAAGCGCGCGAGACCAACGACCGCGTACAGCGCCTGCTCGTCGAACAAAAAGCGCGGCTGGAAACCATCATGGACAACATCACCGGCGGCGTCCTCACCCTCGATGGCGGCGGCCGCCTCCAAAGCTGGAACCAGAACGCGGGCAAAATCCTCGACCTGCCGCTGGCGCGCCTGCACAAAACCAGCCTGCCCGAAGCCGACAAACCCAGCGAAAACAGCTACCAGGAACTGATGCAGGCGCTCCTGCCCTACATCACCGCCAACCAGGAAAACTGGCAACAAGAAATCACCCTGAACCGCCACGGCGCGCGCAAAATCCTCATGTGCCACGGCAGCCGCCTGCCCGACACCAACAAACGCGGGCGCAACGGCCACGTCATCGTCATCGACGACATCACCGAATTCCTGCACGCACAGCGCAACGCCGCCTGGGAAGAAGTCGCCAAACGCCTCGCCCACGAAATCAAAAACCCGCTCACCCCCATCCGCCTGCAAAGCGAACGCCTGCAAAACCGCCTCGCCGACAAACTCGCCGACGAAAAAGACCAACAAATCCTTGCCAAAGCGACCGGCACCATCATCGACCAAGTCGAAGCCATGCAACAAATCGTCGCCGACTTCAGCCAAATCGCCAAACCCCTCGAAACCCGGCGACAAAACCTCCAGCTGAACCCGCTCCTGCGGCAAATCGCCGAACTCTACCGCGAACAACACCTCGAACTTGACCTGCAAGAGCCGCTGGGCGACATCAGCGCCGACCCCGTCCACCTGCGGCAAATCCTCATCAACCTGATGAAAAACGCCATCGAAGCCACCCAAAACCAAGACAACCCGCAAATCCGCTGGCGCACCCGCCAACAACAAGACAACCTTACCCTCGACATCGAAGACAACGGCCCCGGCTTTGCCGACCTCAACAAAGACCCGTTTGAACCCTACGTCACCAACAAACCCAAAGGCACCGGCCTCGGCCTCGCCATCGTCAAAAAAATCGTGCACGAACACGACGGCACCATCAGCGCCGGCCACAGCCGCGACCTCGGTGGCGCCAAAATCACCATCACCCTGCCCATCACCACGAGCCAAACCCCATGAACGACAACCCGAACACCCGCACCGAAATCCTCATCATCGACGACGAAACCGGCATCCTCGACACCCTGACCGACATCCTCGGCGACGAAGGCTACACCACCCACACCGCCGCCAACGCCGAAGAAGCGCGCCAACAAAACCTGCAACACAAACCCCAACTCATCCTGCTCGACATCTGGATGCCCGACACCGACGGCATCAGCCTGCTGCGCGAATGGCAAAACAGCGGCGCGCTGCAATGCCCGGTGGTCATCATGAGCGGCCACGGCACCATCGAAACCGCCGTAGAAGCCACCAAACTCGGCGCCTACGACTTCCTCGAAAAACCCCTGTCCAGCGCCAAACTCCTCCTCACCGTGCAGCGGGCACTACAAACCCACAACCTGCAAACCCAAAACGCCGCCCTCAAAGCCAAAATCAACCCGCCCGCCGAACTCATCGGCAAAAGCAGCCAAACCCAAGAGTTGCGCCGCCAGGCGGAGCACCTCGCCGACCAGAACATCCCGCTGCTCATCCACGGTAACGCGGGCACCGGCAAACAACACCTGGCGCGCCACATCCACCAAAAAAGCGCCCGCCGCGACGCGCCCTTCATCAACACCAACCTCGCTGCCATCGACAGCAACGACATCCCCGCCATCCTGCTCGGCACCCACAAACGCCCCGGCCTCATCGCCCAGGCGGGCAGCGGCACCCTGTACCTCGACGAAATCGGCAACCTGCGCGAAGACATCCAGACCACCCTGCAACACCTGCTGGAGCACCACGAATACTACCCCGGCGACAGCAGCGGCGCGCAGACCAGCGAGGCGCGCATCATCGCCGCGACCCGCCTGCCGCTGAACATCCTCAAAGAACGCCTCACACCCGGCCTCTACGACCACATCACCATCGCCACCATCGGCATCGCCCCGCTCGAACAACACAGCGAAGACGTACCCGAACTGCTCGACTACTACAGCCAGCAGTACGCCGACAACGAACAACTGCCCTACCGCCACTTCAGCGTCGCCGCGCAAAACCTCTTGCGCCAGCACAACTGGAGCGCGGGCAACATCCGCGAACTGAAAAACCTGGTGCAGCGCCTCTTAATCAACAGCGACGAACCCGAAATCAGCGCGGACGAAGCCAAAGCGGCACTACTGCCGGGCGAACACAACAACCCGGACAACCTCTGGTCACAAATCATCCCGAAAGACATGACTCTCAGAGACGCGCGCGAAGTCTTTGAGCGCCAATACCTGCTCGAATACTTCCGCGACTGCGACGGCAACATCGCCAAACTCGCCAGCAAAGTAGGGATGGACCGCACCAACCTCTACCGCAAACTGCGCAGCCTCGGCATCGACCCGACGCACAAGCCCAAATAGACTTCCTTCCAAACTATAACTTGCACGGCAACCCGACAAAATTCCAAACC
>NZ_DBHKZK010000078.1:19244-22563 GCF_057314735.1 Cardiobacterium sp. | reverse complement strand
CTACGCCGCCACACACCCTACGCACGGAACCCGCCCGCTGCGGGCTTCGCCCTGCAGGGGAGGGAGCAGTTTGGTGGATGACCGCAGAGCAAAGCTCACAACGGGGCAGGGTTGAAATATAAACAGCCCTTAGCGGTCTCAAGACACTTTCAGCGTTTCAATCAGCGCGCGCAGCGCCGCCGAAATCTGCCGTCTGCCGGGGTAGTAGAGGTAAAAACCGGGAAACGGCGGGCACCACCAGTCGGCCAGTACCCGTTGCAGGCACCCGTCGGCGAGCGCGGATGCGGCGTAGGCGTCGGCGGTGTAGGCGAGGCCGACGCCATCGGTGGCGGCGTTGAGCATCAGTTCGGCGTCATCGAGGATGAGGTTGCCGCGCACGGCGATGTTCAGCGTTTCGCCGTCTTTGGCGAATGCCCAGCGGTGCAGTTCGCCGCTGCTGATTTTGCGGTAGCCGATGCAGTTGTGTGCGCGCAGATCGTTCGGCGTTTGCGGTGGCGGGTGGCGCGCGAAATAGGCGGGCGCGCCGACCACGGCGCGGCTCATGTCGGGGGTGATGCGTACCGCTACCATGCCCGGCGCGACGCTCTCGCCGAGGCGCACGCCCGCGTCGAAGCCTTCTTTGACGATGTCAATGAAGCCGTTGTCGGCAGCGAGCTCCAGCACGATGTCCGGGTAACGTTCGCTGAAGCGGCGGAACAGCGGCAGGATGTGGCAGGCGGCGGCGCTGCGCGGCACGCTGATGCGCAGCCGCCCTATCGGGTGGGCGCGAAAGCCGTTCACCGTTTCCAGCGCCGCGTCAATTTCCTCCAGCGCGGGCGCAAGCGTGGCGAAAAGCTGTTGTCCCGCCTCGGTGAGCGAGACGCTGCGCGTGGTGCGGTTCAAGAGGCGCACGCCGAGGCGGCTTTCCAGCGCGCGCATCGCCGACGACAAGGTGGACGGCTTCAGCTCCAACTGCGCGGCGGCGCGGCGAAAATTGCCCTCACGGGCGATGGCGGCAAAGGCGGCGAGTTCGCCCAGTTCGGAGGTTCGCATGATGATTCCGGGGAAAAGCGCGGATTGTACCGTTTCATGCAGCAATTCATGCGAAAAAAGGCGGCTTATCTCGCACAATCGCGGCGACTATCATGCGCCTCCTTTTCAATCACGGAGAACCCATGAAACGCCAATCCCTTGTTGCCCTTGCCCTCGCGGCGCTTGTCGTCCCCGCACTTGCCGCCGACATCGCCCTGCCGGAACACGCCCATCCCGAAGGCGTCGTATTCGATGACGACGGCAATCTCTACGTCACCAGCATGGGACGCAGCGCGGTCGATCGCGTCCGCCCCGGCGCGGATACCGCCGAACCCTTCATCGCCCCCGGCAGCGGCGGACTGATGGGCGCGCAAGGCGGCCGCATTGACGCAAAACGCGGCCTGCTCTACGTCTGCTCCAGCCACAACGGCGCCAACCCGCACGCCAAAAAAGGCGCCTCCGCCCTCAAGGCCTTTGCGCTCAAAGACGGCAGCCTGCAAGGCAGTTGGGACTTGCCCGGCGGCGCAAAGGCCTATTGCAACGACATGGTTGTCCTGCCTTCCGGCGCGGTGCTGGTGACAGACAGCCTCAACCCGGAAATCCTCGTGCTGCGACCGGGCAGCGACAAGCTGGACGTTTGGCTGAAAAGCGACAAATTCGCGGGCGAAAGCTACGCGCTGAATAACCTTGCGCTTGAAGCCGATGCGCGCACGCTCTACGTCGGCAAACTGGACAGCGGCGAGCTGCTGCGCCTGCGCCTCACCGCCGACGAACAACCGGCGGGCGAGCCTGAAATCATCCGCCTGCCGCGCCGCATTGACGACCCGGACGGCATCGCCCTGCCCGCGCCCGGCAAAATGCTCATCTGCGAAGCGAGTGTTGTCGCCAACCGGGGCAAAATCAGCTTGCTCGAAATTGACGGCGACCGTGCCCGCCTGACGCCGGTCATCGAAAATGCCGATCTCGCCGTGCCGACCGGTGTCGCCGTGCATGACGGCAAAATTTACGTCGCCGAAAGCCAGGTGGCGGCGTTGTTCATCCCCGAACGCGCGAAAGACGGCCTCAAACCCTTCCGCGTGCGCCGCTTCGATATGCCCGCGAAGGTTGCAGCGCTGGCGGGGCAATAGAGCCTTTGCCATAAAAAACGCCGCGGGATGCGGCGTTTTTTTGTGAGCATCATTCGGTGGCAGGCGGTGGTGCGGTGCGGTGGATGCGCAGCGCGTTGGCGATGACCAGCAGTGAGCTGGCACTCATGCCCAATGCTGCAATCCACGGGGTGAGGTGGCCGCTGATGGCGAGCGGCAGGATGGTGAGGTTATAGACGGTCGCCCAGGCGAGGTTTTGCCGGGTGATGCGGCGGCTGCGCGTGGCGAGGTTGAGCAGGTAGGGCAGTGCTTCCGGGCCGTTTTTCAGGAGGACGATGTCGGCGTGGGTTTGCGAGAGCGGGTTGGCGCGGCCGACAGCGACGGAGACGCTGGCACGGGCGAGCACCGGCGCGTCGTTGATGCCGTCGCCGATCATCAGGGTGTGTTCCGGGTCGTTCGCTTCCAAGAGCGCCAGTTTGGCGGCGGGGTCAAGGCCGCCGTGGTGGTCTTCGATGCCGTAGCGGGCGGCAAGGCGGGCGACGTTGTCGGCGCGGTCGCCGCTGGCAATGGCGAGGTGGTAGCGGGTTTTGAGTTGCGCCAGAGTCGCGGCGAGGTCGGCGCGTTCCGGGTCGCCCAGTTGGTAGTGGGCGCGTAATTCGTGGTTTTCGGCGAGGTAGACGTGGTTGGTGGTTTCGGGGGGGGCGGTCGGTGATGGGTTTGCGGTTTTGCCGGATGATGTTTCAGCATCGGAGATGGAAAGACGAACGCTACCCCCACCCCAACCCTCCCCCGCTGCGGGTGCTGGCGCACCCTGCAGGGGAGGGGGGGATTCGGTTGATAATTCTGCATCGGCGCGTAAGGTGTCAGCCATTGCGCTCCCTCCCCCTGTGGGGGAGGGGTGGGGTGGGGTTACTAGGGGTTCGCCCGGTGCGGTTTCATCAGCCGGATATTGAGGCGCGCTGTGATTGGTAACTGTCGTAGTTGCAGCAGCGATCGGCGATGGGTTCGCGGTTTTGCCGGATGATGTTTCAGCATCGGAGATGGAAAGACGGGCGCTACCCCAACCCCAATCTTCCTCCGCTTCGCAGGGGAGGGGGTTATGCTCTTCGTAGGTCGGGCATTTATGCCCGACGTTCTTTGTGTCGGCCATGAATGGCCGACCTACGTCAGCGGGCGCACCCTGCAGGGGAGGGGGTAGTTCGGTTGATGTTTCGGCAGCGGCG
>NZ_DBHKZK010000078.1:0-19144 GCF_057314735.1 Cardiobacterium sp. | reverse complement strand
TTCGGTTGATGTTTCGGCAGCGGCGGTATGCGGGCGAACCCCACCCCCGTCCCCTCCCCCACAGGGGGAGGGGGGAAATCCTTCCACTCCGTTTTCTTGCATATAGGCGGCGCTGCCGATGTGCCAGCGGCTGCCGTCGCAGTCGCCGCTGATGCCTTTGCCGCTGTGTTGTTCGATGTTGTCCATCGAGACGGTGGCGACGGGTTGTTGGCTGTAGTACCAGGCGATGGGGTGGGTGCTGTGGGTTTCCAAGGTCTTGGCAATGGCGAGCAGCCGTGCCGGGTTGCCGTAATAGTCGCTTTGTTGCAGTTGGTATTTGCCCTGGGTGAGGGTGCCGGTTTTGTCGAAGAGGATGCGGCGGATGTGGTTGAGGCGGTCGAGGGTGTTGCTGTTTTTGATGAGGATGTGGTGTTTGTGCGCGTGGTTGAGCGCGGCGGTGAGGACGGTCGGGGTGGCGAGCGACAGCGCGCAGGGGCAGGTGGCGACGAGGATGGCAAGCGCGATGTCGAAGGCGCGCGCGGGGTCAATGATCTGCCAGAGGAGGTAGCCGGCGGCGGCGAGGATGAGGACGGCGAGGACGGTCTGCCGGGCGAGGGCTTCGTTGCGGTCGATTTGCGGCGAGCGGTGTTGTTCGGCGCGGGCGCTGATGCGGCGGATGGCGGCAAGGGTGGTTTGTTGGCCGGTCTGGCTGACGCGGATGTCGAGCGGGCTTTGCAGGTTGGTACTGCCCGCGTGGACGCGGTCGCCGATGGTTTTGTATTGCGGCGTGCTTTCGCCGGTGAGCATTTGTTCGTCGATGCGGCTTGCGCCGTGGGTGATTTCGCCGTCCACCGGGATGGTGTGGGTCGGCAGGACGCGGATGTGGTCGCCCGGCTGGATGGTTGGCAAGGGTACGAGTTGTGTTTCGCCGCTGTCATTGTATTTGTACACGGCGTCGGGCAGGAGGCGGGCGAAGTGTTGCTGGTTGTGGCGGGCGCGGCGGCGGGTGTGCGCTTCGAGGTAGCGGCTGATGCTGATGAAGAAGATGAACATGGTGACGCCGTCGTAGTAGATTTCGCCGCGTCCGATGAGGGTGTGGTAGAGGCTGGCGAGCCACGCTCCGGCGCAGGCGAGGGCGATGGGCAGGTCCATGTTCGGCTGGCGGTGGCGCAGGCCGAGCCAGGCGTTTTTCAGGTAGGGGTAGCCGGCGTAGAGCATGACCGGGGCGGAGCAGATGAGGCTTATCCAGCGCAGCAGTTGTTCGTATTCGCGGTCGATGCCGTGCCAGGCGCCGGTGTAGAGGCCTGTCGCAAACATCATCACTTGCATCATGCCGAGGCCGGCGACGATGAGGCGCAGCAGGTCGTGGTTGCGTTCGCGCCGCTGGTTGTCGTCGTTTTTGTCCGGGGTGTGCAGGTTGGGGGTGTAGCCGAGGCTGGCGATGGTGGCGAGGATGGCGGATAGCGGGGTGTCGCGCCAGCGGATTTCGGCGAGGCCTGTGCCGAGGTTGATGCGCGCGTGGCTGATGCCGTGCGCGTCTTGCAGGGCGCGGCTGATGAGCCAGGTGCAGGCGGCGCAGTGCAGGCCGTCGATGTAGAGGTGGATTTCTTGTTCGTCGCCGTCCTGGTAGGTGTATTGGGCGGCGATTTCAGGGATGTCGTAGGCCTGCCAGTGGGCGGGGTCGTAGGGGTGGGCGGGGCGCGGCGCGGGGCGGTCGCGGACTTGGTAGTACTGGTCGAGGTGGTGCGCGTTGATGATTTGCGCGACGGTCTGGCAGGCGTGGCAGCAGTAGTGGTGGCCGTGGTCGTCGCTGATGTTGATGCCCGCCGGAATGGGCTGCTGGCAGTGGTAGCAGGCGCTCATGGGTTGGCAAGCGGGATGGTGGCGGGCGGCGGTTCGCCGCGTTTGGGATGCGGGTATTTGCCCTTGATTTTCCAAGTTTTGTCAGCGGGGGCGAGGCTGAGGTACCAGGTGGCGGTTGGCAGGGTTTGTTGGACGGCGGCAGGCAGCGGGTAGTGGTTCGGCGCGTCCGCTTGCAGGGTGTGCGTCTGGTCAAGGGCGGCCTTGCTCGCGTGTTGCAGGGTAAGGGTGAGCGGCTCGATGCCCGGCGGTTCGCGTTGCAGGGTAATGGCACCGTCGGCAAGGGTGGCGGTGATGGTGGTGCGGCCTTCGTGGCGTTTTTGCGGCGACAGGCCGGTTTTGCTGTAGTCCTCCAGCACCGGTGCTTCTTTGCTGCTGACGGCGAGGTAGATGGTGTACATACTGCCGCAGACGGTGGCGAGCGGGATGAGGATGATGAGCAGCAGGATGTGGTTTTTGTACCAGGGGATGGGGTTCATTTGGTCGGGCCGAGGAATTTGCTGGTTTGGCGGTGCGCGTCCGCAGGGTTGTCCTGCGGGGTGACGATGAAGTCGATGTTGGTACTGTTGTCGGTGAGGGAGGTGCGCGGGATGTTGACGCGCAGCACGGTCTCGTAAACGGCACCGGGCTCAACGCTGAAGCGGGTTTTGCCGTCGATTGCCGCGCCTTCTGCGCCTTCGATGCCGAGGGTGTACTGGCGCGGGTTTTCGGTTTTGTTGAGGATTTTGATGGTGTAGATGTTCTGGATGCGGCCGCCGCTGATTTTGCGCGCGAGCACGTTGCGGTCGCGCAGGATGTTCACGTCCAGGTCGCCTTTGCCCGCGATGGAGAGGATGAAGAGGCTGAAGGCGGCGATGAGTACCGCGCCATAGGCAAAGGTTTTCGGGCGCAGCAGCTTGGTTTTTTTGCCGGCGAGGCGGTTGGTCGAGGTGTAGCGGATGAGGCCGCGCGGCGCCTTGATTTGGTCCATCATGTTGTCGCAGGCGTCAATGCAGGCGGCGCAGGCGATACATTCCAGTTGCAGGCCGTCGCGGATGTCGATGCCGGTCGGGCAGACCTGCACGCACATGGTGCAATCGACGCAGAAGCCAAGCGCGTCCGGGTTGTCGCGATCCTGTTTCTTCAAGCGGCGGCGCGGTTCGCCGCGATGCGGGTCGTAGGCGATAATCAGCGTGTCCTGGTCGAACATCGCCCCCTGGAAGCGGGCGTAGGGGCAGACGTATTTGCAAAACTGCTCGCGCACGATGCCCGCTTGCAGGTAGCAGAAGCTGCCGTAGAGCGCGACCCACAAATAGGTGTCAATGCCCGCGTGCAGGGTGAAGAAATCGGGGATGAGCTTACGGATGGGGACAAAGTAGCCGACGAAACCGATGCCCGCGCTCAGGGCGACGGCGACCCACAGCGAATATTTCAGCACGCGCTTGCGCCCCTTCTCGCCGCGCCACGGCTTACGCGCGAGTTTTAACTGTTCGGAGCGGTTACCTTCGATTTTTTGTTCAATCCAGAGGAACACTTCGGTGTAAACGGTGTGCGGGCAGGCGTAACCGCACCAGACGCGCCCCAGCAAGGCGGTGGCAAAAAAGAGCAGCAGCGCGAGGCCGAGCAGAATAAAGGTCAGCAGGATGAAATCCTGCGGCCAGATGTTGAGGCTGAAGATATAAAAGCGGCGGTGCGGCAGGTCAAAAAATATCGCCTGACGGCCGTTCCATTGGAGGAAGGGCAGGAAATGGAAGATGCCGAGCAGCACCAACAGCGCGGTTTTGCGCAGGTTGGCGAAGCGTCCCTTGACCGGGCGCGGCCGGATTTTGACGTGCTTCTCGTAGAGCGTTTCGGGTTGCGATGGGGAGAGGGTTGCCATGATGATTCCTTGCAGCGCGGGGGTGCCGGATTTTGTTATGAATTATGGATTGCCGGGCGAGCCGGCGCGCGCAATTATAACGACAGACACGCGCGTTAATCTTGGAAGTTAAACGGATTTTTCCAAAATGGCCGATTGGAATAATTGCAAAGCTGCCACGGGGACAAAGATGGGCAGCGTCATTACATTAACGTCAGTTAATGACTATTTGCGGCAACTGCCCCGCACGCAGGGAAAACCGCGACAGCAGGCGATTTTCGTATTTTTACAACAAAAACAGCTTGCAAGCCGCAAAATGCCCCGATGCGCCAAAAATGCCGCCGTTGTCGCACGCAAGGCGGACTGGCGGTGGCAATCTGCACGAAACAGAACATTACCTCTTATTTTTATAGACAATTTCCGCGTTGGCACTCGTAAAGCTAAGTTCATGACGTGAAGGTAAGCTTAGGATTAGCGCTCATTCTTTGGTCGAGAATGTTACCTTCACGACCTTGTGCAGGAGGCATTGCGAGGAAGGGGCATGATGCCTGAATGTGTGAGTTATTCCCCCCTGTTTCGGCAGGGGGATTTTTTTGGCGTGCAAAAACCCTTTGCCCGTGCCGGGGCTTCCAGTACAATGCGCCGCCACACCGCCCGTAGCTCAGCTGGATAGAGCGTTGCCCTCCGGAGGCAAAGGTCAGGGGTTCAAATCCCTTCGGGCGGGCCATTTATTCCTGAAACCCCGTTATGCTTTGCATAACGGGGTTTTTATTATGGGAAAGTAGTCGTCGCAAATCATAGTTCTGAAAAGCGGACAGGGAAGACTACCGCATGGACTGCAATTTTATGGACGCTGCCCGCTCACGAATGCCAGGCATCCTGCGGTGACAGGGACGAATTTTCCATAACGGCGCAAAAAAAATCCCGCATCAGGCGGGATTTTTTGTGAGCGGCGGTCAGAACATGGAATGGCCGCTTTCGGTTTTTTCCGGCACGGGCTGGGCGACGTCCCAGTGTTCGACGATTTTGCCGTCGGCATCGAGGCGGAAAATATCCATCACCGCCTCGCCGCGGTCATCCGGTGCGCTTTGACTATGCACATGGACGACCACCAAATCGCCCTCGGCGATGACGCGCTTGATGGTGGCGCGCGATTGCGGATGTTCCTTGAGATACGGCGCAAACGAATCGATGAACGCCTTGCCGCCGTCTGCGACGCCGGGGTTGTGCTGGATGTACGGCTCGGCGACGTATTTGGCGACCGCTTCTTCCAGTTTGTGCTGATTGAAGGCGAGTTCGTAGAAGGCGGCGACATTTTCCTTGTTGCGCGCGAGCGTGTCGGCGGCAAAAGCCAGCGGTGCGGCGGCGAAAAGCGAGGAGAGGAGAATTTTTTTCAAGTTTGTTCCTTTAGATTGCGGCTATGGTGAAAATTTTGTGCAGATGCGCCTTTTGCTCAGCATCGTCGGCGATGGCAACCGCAATATCGGCGCGGCTGATGTTCGCAGGTTTGTCGCCGTCCATGAGCAGCGTTTCATCGCCGAGGCGGTAGCGACCCATGCGCGGCAGGGCGGCGCTGTTTTCCGGCGAGAAGCACGCGGGCGGGCAAATCATCGCCCAGTTGAGGCCGTCCGCCGCGAGTAGGTCGTGCAGCAGATCGCGTTCGGCCTTGCCGACGTCGAGGATTTCCTGCGGGAACTGCGGCGTATCAATCAGGCGCACGCCGGGGGCAACGTAGAGGTTGCCCGCGCCGCCGACCACCAGCAAATACGGCACGTCTGCGCTTTGGGCGGCGGCCAGAATGGCGGCGTAACCGCGGCGAAAATCGGCAACGAGGTTCGGATTCGTCCAGCCGCCGTTGAAAGCGCTGATGACTGCATCAAAACCGGCGAGTCGCGCGGCAAAGTCGGCGTCATTAACGTCAGTGGCAACGGCAAGCACGTTCGGCGCGCTGAATATATTGGCGGCGTTGCGGGCGAAGGCGGTGACGTCATGGCCGCGCATGGCAAGTTCACGCACGACGGCGTCGCCAACGAAGCCGCTTGCGCCAATTACGGCAATTTTCATGGAAAACTCCCTGTTAGAGATTTGGAAAAATCAGACACTCGCTACGGTAAAGCGCTGATGCAGGTGCGCTTTTTGCGCGACATCGTCGGCGATGGCAATGGCGAGGTCGGCGACGCTGATGCCTGCCGGGGCGTCGCCGTCCATCAGCGCGTCATCCTGGCCGAGGCGGTATTTGCCGGTGCGGTCTTCGCTGTGGCCGCCGTCCGCGCCGAGGCAGATGGGCGGCGAGATGAACGCCCAGTTGAGGTCATTCCGACCGCGCAGTTCGGTCAAAAGGTCGCGCGCGGCGTTGGCACCGTCGTAAATTTCTTTGGGGAAATCCGGGGTGTCGATGACTTGCACGCCGGGGGCGATGTAGAGGCTGCCCGCGCCGCCGACGATGAGCAGGTACGGTACGCCCGCGCTTTTGGCAGCGGCGAGGATGGCGGCGTAGCCGTCGCGGAAATCGCGGCCAATGTTCGGATTGGTCCAGCCGGGGTTGAAGGCGCTAACGACGGCATCAAATCCGGCGAGCTGCTCGACAAAACCGGCGGCGGTGACATCGGCGGCGACGGCGCGCACGTTTGGCGCAGCGAAGACTTTGCCGGTATTGCGGGCGAAGGCGGTGACGTCGTGACCGCGCGCGGCGAGCTCCTGGACGACGGCGTTGCCGACATAACCGGTAGCGCCGATAACTGCGAATTTCATGGGGTTCTCCTGGGGTTTGTGAAGGAGCGCTTATTGTATTCGCACCAACAAGCGGTTAGAATCGCCGTTTTCTGAAGTGATTGTGAAGGAGCGCTAAAAAATTACTATCGCGCCGGATACAAAAAAACCGGGGATTCACCTGGCTTGTCGCACCATACGCCTTCAATCAAATTCAGTACTTTCAATGCTTTAATGCTCCATTCCTATGCACAGACACGGCTTTCAATTTCCTACATCAGATTAGATGCGGTGATGGTAATAACGGCTGTCTCCCGGATTAATGCGATTTTCTCAGCATCCTCTTGCTCGGCAACACATTCTACCCGTTGATTAAAGTAGATTTTGAATACCTTGAATTAATACATTAAAACTTTGCGACATATTTCTCCGTTGCATCAATAGTGGAGCGATGGCACGCGAACCAGCAATTTCCTGATATTCTGGCACCAGCTTCTTTAATTCCTGTTTAGCATTGTTCAGATTGTCTGGCTGGCGGAATTTCTTTCCCTGTTGTTGCGCGTGGAGATTTCTGCCAAAAGCACGGCTAACCGCAGCCAGGTTGCCCAAATAAAATGTTTCCAACTCATGACAGGCAATGCGTACCAGCGTATTGGGTTTGCCTGCCAGGTGGCAAATGGACTGCAAATTTGCCTTGATGCGGTAACAATCGCCAGAATCCTGATCGCGCAAAACCACAAAGCGGATATTTTCCGTATGCTGCCAGCCACGCAACTTGCGTTCTAATTGCTTTTCCAAGTCCTGCTTGCCTTCAAAAACGACAAACTGCCATTCGTGTCCTGCAGCAATTACCGGTAGAATCCCTTGCAGCATTTCTTTTGCCGACGGTTCTTCAAGAAAAAATACCAGCTTCATTGTGGATTGGCTCCGGTAAAAAATCCCTGCTTCCACAAATAGCCCATTTGGTCGCCTTCGCCGATAAAAGCGGCAATCTGCGAATCGTCGCGGGCGCGGTGAATGGTGGTATGCCCTTTTTCCTTGACCAGCCAAAAAACTTCATCCAATTGGGCAGCATTCAAAAAATCGGGGGAATGACTGGAAACAAATACCTGCCCGCCGCGTTCGGCGTAAGCGCGAAATTCCTCTGCCAATTCCCACAGCAGCGTGGGATAAAGCTGGTTTTCCGGCTCTTCCACGCACAATAACGGGTGCGGATGCGGGTCATACAACAAAACCAGATAGGCAAACATTTTAATGGTGCCATCGGAAACATAGCGATCAATAAAAGGATCTTTGAAACTCTGGTCACGGAAACCCAGCAGCAGACGACCGTCCGGCGACTGAATAGTTTCTACATCGCCAATACCAGGAACACGGTGCTTCATGGCGGTAACAATGCGCTGAAAGACTTTCGGCTCACTTTCATAAATGTGCTGCGCTACCAATTGCAGGTTTTCGCCTGATACCGATAAATGCTCATATTCTCCCGCGGCATCCTTGCTGCCGCGCGCCAGATTGATATAAAAATCGGAGACATGCCAGTTTTCAATGAGTTGGCGGAAAGCACTGGCTGCCTTGAAACGGGAAAATTGCCCCAGCCCCTTGATTGCCAAAACATCAGGCTCGATTTCCTGATATTCACGCGTCAGCTCTTCCTCTTCCTTGCTGAAATCTTCTTCATTGATGATGGCATAACCCTGACCATTTTCAAAATTAAGGAAATTGTAGGGCGAACCATGCCGCCCACGTTTATAACGCAGTTTTTCTCGCCGCACGACCGGTTTTCTGTTTTTATTTTGGCCAATATGAATTTCATAAGTTACCAGGCGATTGACACCGCCAATATCCATGCGGAACTGGATCTCCAGCGCGATATGGTCCTTTTCGATATTGGCGCCCCGGCTTAACACTTCACGAAAACCGCCACGCCGTTGCAATGCACTGCTGACATTGAAAGTCAGGCAGTCGCGGAGAAAACTGAAAATATCGAACAGGGTCGATTTACCGGAGCCATTTGCGCCAACGACCACGCAAAATGGCGGAATATCGGTCATTTCTGCCTCGCGGAAGGCTTTGAAATTATGGATACGAATGGTCTCAATACGCATGGTTTGCTCCTCTGTCATCTATTCCGTGCGGATTTTACAACGGCGGCATGGTTATGGACGGAGCTTGTGTATTTTGTGATTCGCTGCGGGGTTATAACGATACTCACGTCGCACCCACCAGCGGTGACGCCCGCGTGGATACGCACCGATTTCGGGCTTTAGAGCCTGTTCAAAATCCCATGGCGAGCGCGATGAGCGCGGGATTGAGCGTGCTGCGGCGTTGCAAAACTTGGCAAGGTAGTCCACATTGCCTACGTTTTGCGCCTTGCATCCCGTACCAACCCACCTCGCCCCTGGAATCTTGGACAGGCTCTTAGGCGGCATGGATGGCTTCGAGCGGCAAGGCAGTCTTGATCCGGACACCCGCCATCACGTTCGGCACCAAGGTACTTGCCCAACCTGATGCAGGCGAATGCCTTCGACACGGGAAATCCCAAGCCCGTTAACTATCCTGACCTTTATCAAGGTAGCCGCCTTGCCGTTTTGTAAAAATGCCGCGCGTTGCGACAACCGTCGCCGCATTACTGTTCCTGGAGGCAATAAAATATGAAAGATTACAAACGGTTATGGGCGATACTCGGTCTGATTATGATCGGTTCGTTCTTCATCCTCGGCTATTTCGGCAAGGAGGTTTACAACGAAAAACCGCCTGTGCCCACCGCCTTTGTCGATGAAAACGGGCAAACGCTCTACACCAAAGACGACATCATGGCGGGACAGTCCGCCTGGCAATCCATCGGCGGAATGTCCGTCGGTACGGTCTGGGGGCACGGCGCCTATCAGGCGCCTGACTGGACTGCCGACTGGATTCACCGCGAGGTGCTTGGCTGGCTTGATCAGCAGGCGCAGCGTGAATACGGCAAGAACTATGCCGAGCTGAGTCCGCGCGACCAGGCCACGCTCAATTACGACGCGCAGCAGGCGTTCCGCAAGAACACTTACGACCCGGCAACCGACAAGGTGACGCTCTCTGCCGACCGCGTCCGCTCCATTGAAGCCGTCGCCGCCTATTACGACAAGCTGTTCGGTGCCGACCCGGAGCTGCACAAGCTGCGTGAAGCCTATGCGATGAAGGAAGACACCCTGCCCAGCGCGGAGAAACGCGCCAAGCTCAACGCTTTCTTCTTCTGGTCCGCCTGGGCGGCATCCACCAACCGCCCGAATCTGGACGTCACCTACACCAACAACTGGCCGCATGAGCCGCTGATTGGCAACCAGCCGTCTGCGGAAAACGTCATCTGGTCTATCACTTCCGTCGTCACCCTGATTTTCGGCATCGGTTCGGTCATCTGGATTTGGGCGTTCTTCACCCGCCACGAACATGAAGAAATCGCCGTTCCGGCGCAAGACCCGCTCACTCTGGTCAAACTCACCCCGTCGCAAAAGGCGCTGGGCAAATATTTGCTCATCGTCGCGGCGCTGTTCTTCGTCCAGGTCATGCTCGGCGGCTTCACCGCACACTACACTGTGGAAGGCCAGGATTTTTACGGCATCCCGGTCGCTGACTGGCTGCCCTACAGCCTGACCCGCACCTGGCACATCCAGTCCGCCATTTTCTGGATTGCCACCGGCTTCCTCGCCGCCGGTCTCTTCCTCGTGCCGATTATCAACGGCGGCAAAGACCCGAAATTCCAGAAACTCGGCGTGGACGTGCTCTTTTGGGCGCTGATTGTCGTCGTTGCCGGCTCTTACCTCGGCCAGTTCGTCGCGCTAAAAGGCTGGATGAACGAGAAATTGAATTTCTGGCTCGGCCACCAGGGCTATGAATTTGTGGAAATTGGCCGCCTGTGGCAGCTCGCCCTGTTCATCGGCCTCGTCTTCTGGCTCATCCTCATGCTGCGCGGCATCTGGGCGGCACTGAAGCAACCCGGCGACAAGAGCCTGCTCATCCTCTTTACCCTTTCCGCCGCCGCCATTGGCCTGTTCTACGCCCCGGCGCTGTTCTACGGCGAACACACCCACATCTCCGTCATGGAATACTGGCGCTGGTGGGTAGTACACCTCTGGGTAGAAGGCTTCTTTGAAGTATTCGCCACCTCCGCCGTCGGCTTCATCTTCTACAACCTCGGCATGGTCAGCCGTCGCGCCGCCACCACCGCCGCGCTGCTCGCCGCGATGATGTTCATGATTGGCGGCATTCCCGGCACCTTCCACCACATCTACTTCGCCGGTACCACCACACCGATTATGGCCATCGGCGCGCTGTTCTCCGCGCTGGAAGTCGTGCCGCTCGTCCTCCTCGGCTACGATGCCTTTGAAAACTGGACCATCCAGCACAAATCCGAATGGATCAAGCCGATGCGCTGGCCGCTGTGCTTCTTCATCGCCGTCTCCTTCTGGAATATGCTCGGCGCGGGCGTCTTCGGCTTCCTCATCAACCCGCCGATTTCGCTCTACTACCTGCAAGGGCTGAACACTACCGCGAACCACGGCCACGCCGCCCTCTTCGGCGTCTATGGCTTCCTCGCCCTCGGTTTCACTCTGATGGTGCTGCGCTACATCCGCCCGACCCTGCAAATGAACAACAAGCTGATGTTCACCTCCTTCTGGGCGCTCAACCTCGGCTTGGCGATGATGCTCTTCACCAGCCTGCTGCCGATTGGCATCATCCAGGCGCACGCCACCATCAACGAAGGCCTGTGGTGGGCGCGCAGCGCGGAATTTGTCGAACAGAATCCGATTATCCACACCCTGCGCTGGGTGCGTACCATCGGCGACGTTGTCTTCATCATCGGTGCGGTCGCCTTCGGCCTGCAAATCCTCAAAGGATTGCTGCACAAAGAACCGGGCGACAGCGCCCCGGCGGTGGCCAAACCGGCAGAAGCCACAACGGCGACAGCTACCCAAAACAGCTAAACGCCACACGCCACAAAAACCCGCCGCAAGGCGGGTTTTTCTGTAAATCCATCCACGGAGCAAAGCCATGACCTTTCGCATCGCCCGCATCTATGACTACCAGCCACAGGCCGGAGAAACCGCCATCTTCCTTGACCGCCTCTACCCGCGCGGTGTCCACAAAGAACTGATGGCACAGGTTGTCTGGCTGAAAAACCTCACCCCCTCGGCAGAGCTGCGCCGCTGGTACCACGCCGACCCGGAGCAGCGCTATGACGACTTCGCCGCCCGCTACCGCCAGGAACTGCAA
The DNA here is from genome assembly GCF_057314735.1 of Cardiobacterium sp. Taxonomy (NCBI): domain Bacteria; kingdom Pseudomonadati; phylum Pseudomonadota; class Gammaproteobacteria; order Cardiobacteriales; family Cardiobacteriaceae; genus Cardiobacterium; species Cardiobacterium sp. Next base: position 7,506 of record NZ_DBHKZK010000078.1, on the reverse strand, counting down.
GACCCGGAACACCAGGCGGCACTGGCAGAGCTGTGGCGCCTCGCCGGGCAACAGCCGCATACCGTATTGCTCACCGCAGTCAAACACCCCGAACACTCGCATCTCGCGGTACTGCTCGATTACCTGCACGAAAGCGGCTGAACCGCCCTGCCCCGCTGGATGGCGCGCACGAAAAAGCCGGAAGGTGTTGCCACCTCCCGGCTTTGATGCAAAAAACTTTGCTTATTCGCCTGCGACGACGCGCACCAGCACTTCGGTGCTGATTCCGGCGAAGAGGTGCAGGCCGATGGTGTATTCACCGATCTCGCGGATGGTGCCGTGCGGCATCAGCACTTCGCTGCGCGCCAGTTGCAGGCCTTGCTGCACGGCGGCGTTGGCGATGTCTTGCGTGCCGACGGAGCCGAACAGTTTGCCTTCGTCGCCTGCTTTGGCGAGGATGGTCAGTACCTTGCCGGCGAGCGCGGCGGCGCGGCGTTCGGCGTCTGCCAGTTTTTCCGCCTGCTGGCGTTCCAGCTCGGCGCGGCGGGCTTCAAAGCGCTCGATGTTCGCCTTGGTGGCTTCGGTTGCCTTGCCTTGCGGGATGAGGAAGTTGCGGGCATAGCCGGCTTTGACTTCAACGCGGTCGCCGAGGTCGCCGAGGTGGGTGACTTTTTCCAGAAGAATAACGTTCATGAATCCCCCTTAGTGCTGGTCAGAGTACGGCAGGAGTGCCAGGAAACGCGCGCGCTTGATGGCGGTTGCCAACTGGCGCTGATAGTAGGCGTTGGTACCGGTGATGCGTGCCGGGACGATTTTGCCGGTTTCGGTCAAAAACGCCTTCAGGGTTTCAAGGTCTTTGTAGTCGATTTCTTTCACGCCTTCGGCGGTGAAACGGCAGGATCTGCGACGTGCCATGGCTTAGCCCTCCTTCTTCTTGCTGTCGGCCATCGGAGAGGCCTCGGTGATGGCTTCATCGCGACGGATGGTGAGATGACGCAGAATGGCGTCGTTGAAACGGAAGTTGTTTTCCAGCTCGGCCAGGGTAGCGGCGTCGCACTCGATATTCATCATGATGTAGTGCGCCTTGACCAGCTTTTCGATTGGATACGCCAGCACGCGGCGTCCCCAGTCTTCAAAGCGGTGCACTTTGCCTTTGGCAGCTTCCACGATGCCGCGATAACGCTCGCTCATCGCATTGACCTGTTCGCTCTGGTCCGGGTGAACCAGAAACACGATTTCATAATGTCTCATAAAGATTCCTTATGGATAAACAAAGCCGCCACTACGGCGGCAAGGAAATGCCGGCGAACCGGCAAGGGCGCGCATTATAAGGAAAAACTTCCGTCAAAACAAACTGCCACCGTCCGGGGAAAACGTGCTACCGTGCCACAAAAAACACCTTGACCTCCATGAATCACACCCCCTGGCAACACGCCACCGCAAGCACCACTTACGACCCCGCGCGCATCCTCTGCTACGACAGCGAATTTGTGCGCGAACGCAGCTACATTCCCAAACTCGCCCTGGTGCAAACCTGCCAGCCGGGCGGCACCGCGCAACTGTACGACCCGCTCGATAGCGGCGTACCGTGGACAACCCTTCTGCGCCATCCCGCGCCCATCGTGCTGCACGCCGCCACACAAGACCTGGAACTGATGCAGCTTTTTGGCGGCGGCCTGCCCGCCAGTATCCGCGACACCCAAACCGGCTTCGCCCTCTGCACGCCGCAACTCGCCGTCAGCTATGCCGCGCTGGTGGAGCATTACCTCGGTATCAATCCGGACAAAAGCCAGACCCGCAGCGACTGGCTCGCTCGCCCGCTTGATGCGGCACAACTCGATTACGCTGCCGATGACGTCGGCCTGCTCGCCCGCCTCTACCCGCTGCTCGCGGCCGACTTGCAACGCCTTGACCGCCTCGGCTGGTGGGCGGAAGAAAGCGCGGCGCAACTCGCCCGACAACAGCAGCCGCGCGAAGCCTGGCACTGGTACCGCCTCCAGGGCGCGCCGCAACTGCGCCACGATGACAAAGCGGCGGCGCAAATCCTCGTCGAAGCGCGCGAACGCATCGCCATCGCGCACGACCTGCCGCGTCGCGCCGTGATGAGCGACCGTCAGCTCATTGCCATCGCGCAAAAACGCCCAACCAGCCCGGAAAACCTCGCCGAACACCTCGCCGCCGACCACCCGCTCTGGCAAGAATTGCCCTTCCTCGCGCAACGCTTCAGCGAAGCCGCGCCGCCGCCCGCCCCACCCGCCAGTCCGCGCCTTTCGCCCGGCAAACGGCAACAGTACGAACAACTCTGCCGCTACACCACCGACACCGCCGCCGCGCTCAACATCCACCCGGAAATGCTCGCCCCCGCCCGCATCCTCAAGCAGTTCACCGCTCGCCCCGACCCGACCAGCCCGCTGCTGAGCGGCTGGCGTGCCGCCTATTTCCGCGAGCCGCTCGGCAAACTGCTCTAAACCCCAAAGGAGAACCCCATGCCCTACCGCGCCATCTTCAGCGACATCGACGGCACCCTGCTCAACCGCGAACACCGCATGAGCGCGCGCACCCTCGCCGCCACCCGCCACGTCGTCGCCCTTGGCATCCCCTTCATCCTCGTCTCGGCGCGACCACCGCTCGCCATCACCCCGTTCACCGACGCCATCGGCGGCGCGCAGCCGCTGATTGCCTACAACGGCGCGCTCATCCTCGACGGCGAGCTGCGCGAACTGTACAGCGTGCCGCTCGATGACGCCGATATCCGCCAGCTTGAAGCCGAACTCGAAACCCTGCCGCGCCTCTCGCTCAATTACTACCAGGGCACGCACTGGTACAGCCCCGACCCGGACAACTACTGGACGGCGCAGGAGGGCGAGATTACCGGCCTGCGTGCCAGCGCCAAACCCGCCACGCCGCTCACCGCCGTGCATAAAATCCTTGTCATGGGCGATGCCGCCGACATCCTCGCGCTGGAAAACCGCCTCAAACCGGCGTACCCGCAGCTGGAAATCCACCGCTCCAAAAACGAATACCTCGAAATCGTCAACCGCGCCGCCACCAAGGCGCAAGCCATCCAGTTCATGGAGCGCCGCCTCGGTGTTGGCGCCGACGAAGTCATCGCCTTTGGCGACAACTACAACGACCTCGATATGCTGCGCTACGCCGGCTACAGCGTGGCGATGGGCAACGCGCCGGAAGACATCAAGGCGCAGGTGCGCCACGTCACCGCCACCAACGCCGAAGACGGGCTGGCGCAGGTGCTGGAAGCGCTCTTTCCCGCCTGACCACCTCGCCTCACACCCTCCCCATCGCCGGAGCCACCATGAAACGCCAACTAAAGCATACCCTTCCCGCCATGTTAGCCCTGCTGCTGGGCGCTTGCGCCACCTCCGCCCGTTACGAAAGCGCCCTCGCGCAATGGGTCGGCAAACCGCTGGATGAGCTCGTCCTCGCCTGGGGGCCACCGCAAGGCAGTTACACCCTGCGCGACGGACGCCAGGTCATTGAATACCGCCAACAACAAATCGTCCGTCGCCCCGGCTGGGGACGCACCATGCTGGGCTCGCCGCGCGTCTTCTATCTGCTAGACGAAATGGATGACGAATACAGTCTGCGCCAATGCAGCACCCGCTTCATCATCGACGTCCACGGCAACATTGAACAATGGGCGTGGGACGGCAACGATTGCCGCCAGTAAACAAAAACATGACGGCAGGCGGGCGAACCTCTGCTATTGCACCAAACCACACCACCTATGCGCGAAGCCTGCCATAGGGTGCGCCTCGGCGCACCGTCCGGGTGATGGCGACGGTTATGCGGCGGTGGGGCAAGCCCCACCCTACGAACAGCGCGCCGCAGACCGCACACGTTTGCCGCTGCCAAAATGCCCTCAAGCTCCTACTGAATCCGCACCCTTTCACCGCCTGCCGTTGCCTTTTTAGCCCGCAGCGGCATTTTTTTGTTGGACTTTGGCGAAAAACACTTTATATTCCCCGCACAGCAAAATTTTTTGCTGTTTTTTTGGCTTTATTTAGAGGAGATAACCTATGCCCCAAAACATTCTGATGAAACTGTTTGCCCGCATCCAACAACGCGACCCCGGCCAGCCCGTCTTCCACCAGGCGGTGCAGGAAGTCTTCGCCAGTCTCGAAGGCTTCCTCGCAGAAAACCCGCGCTACACCGAGCAGTCGCTGCTGGAGCGCATTGTCGAGCCGGAGCGCGTCATCATTTTCCGCGTACCGTGGGTCGATGACCGTGGCGCGGTGCAAATCAACCGCGGCTACCGCGTGCAGATGAGCTCGGCCATCGGCCCGTACAAGGGCGGCCTGCGCTTCCACCCGCAGGTTGATTTGGGCGTGCTGAAATTCCTCGCCTTCGAGCAGGTCTTCAAAAACGCGCTGACGACGCTACCGATGGGCGGTGCCAAGGGCGGCTCGGATTTTGACCCCAAAGGCAAGAGCGACGGCGAAGTGATGCGCTTCTGCCAGTCGTTCATGAGCGAGCTGTTCCGCCACATCGGCGCGGATACCGACGTTCCCGCCGGCGACATCGGCGTTGGCGGCCGCGAAATCGGCTACCTTTTCGGCCAGTACAAACGCCTGACCAACGGCTTCTCCTCGGTGCTCACCGGCAAAGGGCTTTCCTACGGCGGCAGCCTCATCCGCCCGGAAGCGACCGGCTACGGCCTCATCTACTTCACCGAATTCATGCTGCAAACGCGCGGGCAAGACCTCGGCGGCAAGCGCGTGCTCATCTCCGGCTCCGGCAACGTCGCCCAGTACGCCGCCGAGCGCGCGATGCAGCGCGGGGCGAAGGTGCTGACCGTTTCCGATTCCGGCGGTTTCGTCCGTTTCGCCGACAGCGGCATGACCGAGGCGCAACTGCAAGCGCTGCTGGAGCTGAAAGAGGTACGGCGCGAGCGCCTCGCGGTCTATGCCAAGGAGCAGGGGCTGGAATTTTTCGCCGGAGAACGTCCCTGGGGCGTGCCGGCCGACATTGCCCTGCCGTGTGCGACGCAAAACGAGCTGGATGAAAGTGATGCGAAAAAGCTGCTTGCCAACGGCTGCCGTTGCGTCGCCGAGGGCGCGAATATGCCCTCCACGCTGGAAGCGACCGACGTCTTCCTTCAGTCAGGCATTCTCTACGCGCCGGGCAAGGCGAGCAACGCGGGCGGCGTCGCCACTTCCGGCCTGGAAATGAGCCAGAACGCCATCCGCCTCTCGTGGACGCGCGAGGAAGTCGATAACCGCCTGCACGGCATCATGGCGGCCATTCATGAATCCTGCCTGCGCTACGGCAAACGCGACGATGGCAGCATCAACTATGTCCAGGGCGCGAACGTCGCCGGTTTCGTCAAGGTGGCGGACGCGATGCTGGCGCAGGGGATTGTGTGAGCACCCTGCCCGTGTTCCCGCAGCAAAAGCCCGCCACTACGGCGGGTTTTTCGTATCCGGATGCACTCAACCATGCACCCAAACCAGCCGCGCCAGCAGCACCGATGCCAGCACGATGACGCCGATATTGAGCTCGCGCCAGCGGTTGCACAATAGCTTCACAATGGTATAGCTGATGAAGCCGAGGGTGATGCCGTCGGCGATGGAGTAAGTCAGCGGGATGGCGAGGAAGGTGATGGCGACCGGGGCAGCTTCGGTGATGTCGTGCCAGTCAATCTCGCCGACGGTGTATATCATCAGCACCGAGACGTAGAGAATCGCGCCGGCGGTGGCGTAGGTCGGCACCATCCCGGCAAGCGGCGAGAAGAAGGTCGCCAGCAAAAAGAGGATACCGGTGACAACCGCCATCAGCCCGGTACGGCCGCCCATGGCGACGCCGGAAGCGCTTTCGATGAAGCTGGTGGTATTGGAAGTGCCGAGTACCGCACCGACGACGGTCGCGCCGCTGTCGGCAAGCAGCGCTTTTTTCAGGTTGGGGATTTTGCCGTCCTTGACCAGTCCGCCGCGTTCGGTAACGCCAATCAGCGTGCCGGCGGTGTCAAATAAATCGACGAAGAAGAAGGCAAAGATGATGCTGAACATCGCCGGTTCCAGCGCGCTTTTCAAATCCATCTGCATGAAAGTCGGCGCAAGTGAGGGCGGCAGGGAAATGAGGCTTTCCGGCACTTGTCTGTCGCCGAAGAGGACGCCCAGCACGGAAATAATCAGAATGGCGAGCATGACGCTGCCCGGCACGCGGTAATGGACAAAGGCGATGATGAGGAAAAGGCAGAGCGCGGTCATCAGCGGCGCGAAGGAAATGATGCTGCCCATCTTCACCAGCACGCCGTCGGCACCGACAATAATCCCGGCGCTTTGCAGGGCAATGAAGGCGAGAAAGCCGCCAATGCCGGCGGCAATGGATTTTTTCAGCGCGTCGGGGATGGCGTTAATCAGCCATTCGCGGATGCGCAGCAGGCTGACGATGATAAAAAGCACGCCGGAGAAGAAAACACAGGCAAGCGCAGTCTGCCAGGTGTGGCCGAGCTGAAGGACGACGGTGTAGGTGAAAAAGGCGTTCAGCCCCATGCCGGGGGCGAGGGCGACCGGCAGGTTGGCATAGAACCCCATGATGAACGAGCCGATGGCGGCGGCGATACAGGTGGCGACGAAGACCGCGCCGTGATCCATGCCCGTCTTCGCCAGCACGTTGGGATTGACGAAGATGATGTAGGCCATGGTGAGGAAAGTGGTAATGCCGGCGATGACTTCGGTGCGAACCGTGGTGCCGTGCGCCTGCAACTTGAACAGCTTGTCGAGCATGGGAAAATCCTGAAAAGAAGGGGGCGCGTATTATAGCGGCATTACCATTGCGCCATGCGGGCACTGCCTCCGCGGCGACGACCGCCCGCCTTGCCAGACCGTGACAAAAGCAGTACATTCGCAGCACAATCCAGATATAAGGAGCAACACCATGGCCACAACCAACTACAACATCCGCATTGAGCAGGAATTGCGCGACCGCGCCTTCTCCGTGTTTGAACGCTACGGACTGGCACCGTCGCAGGCGATTAAACTGTTTCTGAACCAGGTCGCCGATACCCAGACCATCCCGCTGTCATTCAACCACCATGCCGGACGCCGGGAAAACATCCCCAATGCCGTCACCCGTCAGGCGCTGCTGGAAGCGATCGAAAACCGCAAAAATGGCACACCGGGCAAGCACTACCGCAACCTCGACGACATGATGAAAGACATTCAGGAATGGCAAGAGTGAAACAGAGAACCTTGTACCCAACCACCCAATTCCGGCGGGATGTCAAAAAACAATGGGACGAATTGATTAGCCCGGATTGGGCGACCGTTATCTATTACCTGATCAACGACCACGAAATTCCCAAAAAATACCGGGATCATGCCTTGAGCGGCGAATGGTCGGGCTTTCGCGAATGCCATATCAAGCCAGATTTGCTGCTGATATACGAAACCGGCGAAGATTCCATCCAACTCGTCCGCCTCGGCTCGCATTCAGAGCTGTTTGGCTAAGAACCTGTTTAAAATCTTGGAGAACCGCATTTTTCCGTATGCTTGTGTAGGAAACTGA
>NZ_DBHKZK010000077.1:0-20949 GCF_057314735.1 Cardiobacterium sp. | reverse complement strand
GTCAGGCTCCGGGGAAATGGATGATTGTATAGAATTTAGAGAGGATTGCTATACAAGACCACCGCCCGGTGTTTTTGCCTGATGCAAACCGTTACCACCACTAAAGTAATAAGCCTTAAGATGGGCATCTGCGGGAAGACGAACACCGTTAATCCTTGTGTTTTCTGAATACTCGCGGAAAGCATCTGCTTTTGTTTGAGTTCTATTAAATCCATCTATCCTCCGCCATCCTTCTACTCCTGACGGTTTTTGGTTATCCGTAACATTTGGCATCTGATTGTTGGTATTGGGGATGGATGCTCCAGGATTATTCGGTATGGGTTTATCGGCAGGACTGTCATCACCGCCACCACCACCACACGCGGTGAGCGCACAGGCACAGCAGATGCTTATAGCCAATGGCTTCCAATTCATTTCACGGTTCATAGTAATTTCCTCATTCAAGAACGTTTGGTGAATTGCCCCTTTGGGCAAAGGCATCATAACAAAATGAAATTTGAAAAACAAACTGGATTGCGCCTAGAGTGTATTTGCAATTGAAGTCTCCCTCTTCACCAAGCGGGAAGAGGACGAAATATCGTATAGCGCCCGCATTCAAAGCGACGTAAAGAGTTTCTGATTGTGCCGTACTTGTATCACCGCGCCGCCATTATATTGCTGCGCTTCTGTCCTTTTCTGCAAATTGCAGCGGCTGAATTAGCTCCAGCCGTTTGATGCCTTCGGCGTTTAATACCAGCCGCACCAGTTCACTCGCCACTTGTCCAGCAAAGGTAATGCGGCGAATCATATAAACGTGATAAAGGCGCTCGCCTGTCACCACCGCGTCATCTTCATCGGCGACCGGCAAATGCTCGAATAAATGATCTATCTGGCGGAGAAAGCCGGAGACATTGAAGCGGGTAATATCGACAATGGCATATTGCGTGCGCTCAAACAATTCCGGCTGATTGTGCAGTACGACTTCCTTACGATAGAGCAGCACGTCTTCAGCGCGGTGGTCATTTAATAATTTCAGCCAATGCGCCTGTTCGCGCAGCGTGCGGATTTCCGGTGGTAATTTTTCTGGACGGACAAAGCGGAAAGATTCGCTGCAACTGCCCACTTCCAGATGTTCACCGCGAAAGATGCGCAAGCGCCGGTCGGGAATCCATTCACGGAAACAGGACAACAGCCATTCGCGCCCGATTTCTTTAATCCTGTCCTTGAAGATATAGGCGACGACCAGCGCCATGAACAAATTGTTGCTTAAAGCGCCGTAGCGCCCCTGCCAGAAAAAGGCGACGAATGTTGCAAAGATCATCGCTATCGCCGCCGCAATGGCATAAATGGAATGCAGCAGCAGAGGATTGCCCTTGCGCCGCCGCACATCAAGGAATAAATAGCGGCTGATGTATTTGCGCAGAATGCTCCAGCGGTAAAGCACGTCTTCGTTATTGCCGTCATGCGCCGGAATGCTGTCCGGGAAACGGGTGCGGCAATAGGCCATTTCCGTTTGCCACAGCGCATGAATCGCCGCCGTCTGCGGGATGCCGTCAATCAAGACCAGGCGGCGCAAATAATGCAGCGTCGTTAGCGAAATATATTCATCGCAATAGGCAAAGGCCTGCGAGGCAAATACGGCTTCATGCGCCGCCGCCAATGTTTCCAGCGCGCGCCAGGCGGTCAATACGTCATGGATTTCTGCCAGCAATTCGCCAATGGCTGCCGCATCGCGTTTTTTGGGGTCGCGCTCCAGCCATTTGATTGCCAGCCGCAATGCCCGCTTGTAGGTGAGCGCATAACGTTTCAGCACGTTTTCGTAACGCTCCACTTCATTTTTATCCGGCTTGTCGGCGAGAAAGGCGGCGAGTTCCGCCAGCATTTCTTCCGGCTCCAGTAATTGCGCCAGTTTGCGTGTCGGCGGGCGCAGGCGGATATAGTTTTTCAGGTTTTGCTGGAAGGTTTTGGGCGAATAGGTGTCGGGGCTGACCTGCAAGGCGGCGGGCAAAAAGAACCAGGTTTCGATGCGGTAGCGGATGTCATGCGCGCGGCGATCGAAGGAGACTTTTTGTTTGATTTCGAGCTGGAAGCGCCCGTGCGCCTTGACGGATTCTTTAATCATGGTTTTTCCAAAGCCGGTACGGATGCCGCACCAAATTGGCATTGTAATAGCGTGGGTCATCGGAGACTTCCGTGCCAATCCATGCTGGTTTGGCAAATGTCTGGCTTGCGTCGGCAAGTTCGATTTCGGCAATAATCAGCCCGGCATTGTCGCCGAGAAATTCGTCAATTTCCCATTGCATGCCGGCATGGGGAATGGTGTAGCGGATTTTTTCAATTAGTGGCCGTTCGGCGAGGGTGTCCAGCATTTGTACTGCGTCAGCAAGGGGAATGGCGTATTCGTATTCGGCGCGGCTGATGCCGACGGTCAGGCCTTTTATGGTGAGAAAGGCTTTGTCGTTAATGGTGCGAACGCGCACGGTGCGTTCTTTGGCGCTATTCAGATAGCCCTGGCGGTAATGGGTGCCCTGTGCCAACGCGCGCCAGGCTTCGCCAATGACGAGGAATTTGCGCTCGATTTCTTTTGCCATGGTTTTCTCTGGTTATGGGAAGATTCCGGATTGTGGCACGTGCGCGGGCGGAAGGGAAATTCGGCGTAGCAATCCGAATTTATGTGGACAATCGGGATTTTGAACAGGTTCTATAGCCGTCCACCGAAAGTTTCAGACAAGGCGTGTCGCCGAAGACAGTACGCTTTTGTACGGCGCGGGTTTCCCTAAAAAATGGCTTCGCCATTTTTTAGGGTGCCCGGTCAGGCGACGCAACACAGTATGAGGCTTTCGGTGGATGGCTATAAGGCGTGAAGTTCCGCGCCGCGACGGCTTGTCGCCGAATGCAAAAACGGGAAACGCAGCGCGTTTCCCGTTGGTTTTTCCCGGTTTGGGCGGGTGATGCGGTCAGTGTTTGATTTCTTGCAGCAGTTTGCGCACGGCGTCGGCGTCGTTGGCGGCGATGGCCTTGTCGAGCAGTTCGCGGCAGGCTTTGGCGTTCAGGCGGCTGATGCTGTATTTGACGGCAGGCAGCATTTTGCCGCTGATGGAGATTTCGTTGAAGCCCATGCCAACCAAGAGCGGGGTGGCTTCCAGTTGGCCGCCCATTTCACCGCAGATGCCGACGTCGATGCCCGCTTTGCGCCCGGCGTCGCAGGTCATTTTCATCAGGCGCAGTACGGCGGGGTGCAGGCCGTCATAGAGCACGCTGATTTTGGTGTTGCCCCGGTCAACGGCGAGGGTGTATTGGGTCAGGTCGTTGGTGCCGATGCTGAAGAAGGCGGCTTCTTTGGCGAGCTGTTCGGCAATCAGCGCAGATGCCGGGGTTTCTATCATGATGCCGACTTTGAGGTTCGGGTTGTGGTTGCGCCCTTCGGCTTCGAGTTTGATGGATTGTTCGGCGATTTGTTGTTTGACCCAGCGCAGTTCGTCCAGGCTGATGACCATCGGAATCATCACCCACAGGTCGCCGTAGGCGGCAGCGCGGATGGCGGCGCGGATTTGGCTCAGGAAGACTTCGGGGTTGTCTTTGTAGAGGCGGACGCCGCGCCAGCCGAGGAAGGGGTTTTCTTCTTTGGGGAAGTTGAGGTAGGAGAGTGGTTTGTCGCCGCCGATGTCCAGTAGGCGCAGGATGACGGTTTTGCCTTTCATGTGTTCGGCGACTTTGCGGTAGATGGCGTATTGTTGGTCTTCGCTCGGCGCCTGTTTGCTTTCCATGAAGAGGAATTCGCTGCGGAAGAGGCCGATGCCTTCGCTGCCGTTTTCGTCAATGAGGTGCAGGTCGTTCGGTGAGCCGATGTTGCTGTAAAGCGCGAAGGTTTTGCCGTCTTCGGTGGTCGCCGGTTTGCCGTGCAGTTTGGCGTATTCGGCTTTTTGTGCGTCTTGCTGGGCTTTTTTCTCGGTGTAGATTTTGCGGGTTTTGTCGTCCGGATCGAGGATGAGTTTGCCGGTGTCGCCGTCAAGCAGGGCGGTGATGCCGCTTTTGACTTCGTTCATGATGTTGCGCATGCCCATGACGGCCGGCATGCCGAGGTTGCGCGCAAGGATGGCGACGTGGCTGGTGAGTCCGCCGTGTTCGAGGACGAAGCCGCGGACTTTTTCGATGTCCAGTTGTGCGGTCTCGGACGGGGTGAGGTCTTCGGCGAAGATGACGCTGTCCGGCGGCGCGCTGGCGAGCGAGGCAAACGGCAGGCCGTTCAGGGCGAGGAGGAGGTTGTTTTGCAGGTCTTCAAATTCGGCGGCGCGTTCGCGCAGGTATTCGTCTTCGAGCGCGCGCATGTTGGCGGCGACCTGGTCCAGGTATTCTTTGACGGCGGCGGTGGCGGTTTTGTGTTCGTCGCGGATGAGCGCCTGGATGTCGTTGTCGAGTTCTTCGTCGGCGAGCAGTTCGCGGTGGCTTTCAAAGATGGCGGCTTCGTGTTCGCCCTGTTTTTCGAGGACGCGGTTGTAGAGGCCTTCGAGGTGGGCATCAACTTTGGCCTGGGCGTTTCTGAAGGCGCGGTATTCGTTTTTGACTTCGGCGTCGCTGATGGTGCGGGTGTCGATGTTCGGGGTTTGCGGGCGGAAGATCCAGGCTTGGCCGATGGCGATGCCGGGGGAAGCGGCGAGTCCTTCGTAGTTTTTCATGAGGTGCTCCTCTGTGGGTTTGGGGTGCCGCAGCCGCTTGCCCGCTGCGGCGATGGTTTTGAGCCTGTTCGGGGAACAGGCTCAGGGGGAGGCGGGTTATTCCGCGAGGTTGGTGATGTAGTCGGCGAGTTTGGCGAGCGCGTCGGCTTCGTCGGCCCCGTCGGTTTTCAGCACGAGCTGGTCGCCTTTGCTGAGGCCTGCCTGGAGCAGTTTCATCAGCGATTTGCCGTTGTATTCGTTGCCGTCTTTGACGATGGTCACGCTGGCTTCAAAGCCTTTGGCGAGCTGGACGAAGTCTTTGGCCGGGCGGGCGTGCAGGCCTGACGGGTTGTTGAGGGTGAGGTTTTTTTCTTGCATGGTTACAGTCCTTCTTCTGTTGCGGGTGGGGGTGGCTGTTTGCGCGTGTATGTGCTCAGGCTGCCGATGCCGTCGCGGGCGGCGGGCAGCAGGTCGGCCACCAGTTTGCGCACGTCGCCGCAGTGGTCTTTTTCAAGGACGGCTTCGACGAGCATATGCAGTGTGGTGCCATAGACGACGTCGAGGTTTTCCCTGCTGCTGGCGAGCAGGGCGGCTTGCCGGAAAGGCGCGCCGCCAATGATGTCGGTAAAGATAACCACGCCGTCATTCTCATATATTTTTAGTATTTTTGCCAGTTTCTCACCCAGTGTTTCCGGGGTGTCGCCTTCGCGGAAATCCACGGCGTGAACGTCTTTGGCGCCGCCCGCGATGAGGTTGAGTGCGCTGTGGATGCCGCTGGCAAACTGGCCGTGGCCGGTGATGATGAGGGCGGTCATGTCAGCCCTTCAGTCCCATGCGTTCGGCGAGGACGGCGGGGTCGATGATGTCCACGCCAAACCAGTGTTTGACCAGTACCGGCAGGCCGACGCAGACGAGGCCGAAGATGATTGTCCATAGCACGAGTTTCAGGGTGGAGGTGCCTTTTTTGATGCGCCAGAGGATGAAGAGCGTCCACAGGAGCGGCAGCAGTTTGGGCATGATTTGGTCAAACAGTTTTTCTTGCATATTGAAGATATAGACTTTTTCTTCACCGTTGATGACTACGTTGCGCTCAAATTGTAGCCCGGAGGTGAGCTGGACGTAGCTCGCGGTCATGGCGCCGATGATGGTGATGCCGACGATGGAGGCGGCGTGGCTGATTTTGCGCGTCTGTTCTTTGAGATTGGCGATGGCGGAGATGCCCATTTTGTAGCCGTAGTTGGCCAGCCCAAAGCGCAGCGCGAAGTGGACGATGTTGAAGACGGCAAGGAAGAAAACCGGGCCGAACCATGAGCGGGAAAGCGAGAAGGAGGCACCGACGGCGCCGCAGATGGAGAGCAGGGTCATCCAGAAGACGGCATCACCGATGCCGCCGCCCGGCCCCATCGTTGCGACTTTGACCGCGCGGATGGTGGAGATATTTTCCTTCGCTTCTTCCATCGAAACGACGAGGCCGGAGATGAAAGTCACCAGTAGGGGGTGGGTGTTGAAGAATTCGAGGTGCATCCGCATCGAGTGGCGCAGGTCGTCCGGATTTTGGTGGATTTTGCGCAGTGCGGGGAGGATGGTGTAGAGCCAGCCGTTGGCCTGCATCCGTTCGTAGTTGAAGGAGGCTTGCAGGAAGAGCGAGCGCCACGCCATGCGGTGCAGGTCTTTACGGGTGATGACTTTTGGGGTGGCCTGGTCTTGATAGACGTCGTAGTTTTCGGTACTCATGGCTTAAATTCCTTCTTCTTCTTGCGGGGCGGCGGATTTGGCAGGCTGGCTGTCGCGGATGAAGTATTCAATCAGCGCGAAGGCGGTGCCGATGAGGGCGATGGCGAGCAGCGGCTGGTTGAGGTAGGCGGCGAGGACGAAGCCGAGGATGAAGTAGGCGATGTATTCCTTGCGCAGCATGATGTTGAGCAGGATGCCGAAGCCGATGGCGGGCATCAGGCCGCCTGCCATGCGGAGGCCTTCGGAAATCCATTTCGGCACGAACTGGACGTAGTGCGCCGCTTTGTCCGCACCGAAGTAGATGACGGCAAAGGTAACGACGGAGTAGAAGCAGAACAGTATTGCCATGCCGAGATAGTTCAGGCTGGCGATGCCGCCGAAATTGAGCGTGTCGGCGTAGTGGTCGGCCTTCTTCATCAGCGGCGAGAAGGCGGTGAAGAGGAAGGTGATGCAGACCTGGACGAAGATGGCAAACGGTATGGCGACCGCAATCGCTTCCTGCGCGCTCTTGCCGGTGGCGATGACGAAGGCGGTGCCGATGATGCCGCCCATGACGACGTTCGGCGGCTGCGCACCCGCCAGCGGCACCAGCCCCATCCACATCAGCTCAAAGGAGGCGCCGGCGACAAGCCCTGCCTCCGGGTTGCCCATGAGGATGCCGACGATGGGGCCGGCGATAATCGGGCGGTGGATGTGGGTGAGGACGTTAAAGAGGTCAATGCCCGCAATGCCGGCGAAGATGGCGACCATCAGCGCTTGCGCGAGGGTGACTTGATGGATGACTTCCATCGCGGTGGTTTCCATGGTGTGCTCCTAGAGGATGAGAGAAAGGATGGGTTTTTTCGCGTCGTCCGGCGTGCCCTGCGCGGTGCAACTGACGCCGAGGGATTCCAGCTCCTGAAAGCAGCGTATGTCGTCATCGCTGACGCTGATGACCTTGCTCACCTGCTTTTTGCCTTCGGCAAAGTGGAGGTTGCCGACGTTGATTTCCTTGATGGGCACGCCGCCCTTGATGAGGGTGAGCGCGTTCTGCGGGGTGCGCACGACGAGGAAGATTTTTTGGCTCGGCGCCGCCTTGTGGATGATGTCGATGGTTTTTTGCAGGGTGAAGAATCGCGCGCCGACGTTGCCGGTAATCGCCATTTCCATCAGGTTTTGCTGTACCGGATCGGCGGCGATTTCGTCATCGGCGACGACGACGAGGTTCGCGCCAAGCCAGTTGGTCCAGGTCATGCCAACCTGCCCATGGATGAGGCGGTTGTCGATGCGGGTGAGGAGGATGTTGGGTTCTGCCATGTTTTGAGGCTCCTTGTATGAAGTTGGGATGGGGGGGGCGGGGCGCGGATTCAGGTCAGGTTGTCATGATGAATGGCGCTACCCCCACCCCGACCCTCCCCCGCGGCACGACGCTGGCGCGTCCTGCAGGGGAGGGGGTAAATGGGTTGTGGCATTGACAACGGCTGTTTGCATTTCCGCCGTTCTGCCTCCTCCCTCGCAGGGCGAAGCCCGCAGCGGGGGAGGGTTGGGGAGGGGGTAGCGTTGGCCATTTTGCTGCAGTCACAGAATCGTCCGCCGAGGGGCAGGATGCGGGAACGGTCGCCCCAATTCCCGCCGATCGGCTCCCTCCCCCTACAGGGGAGGGCGGGGGTGGGGTTAATCGTTGCCGGATGCGGTGTAGGTTTGTCATCTGCAACAGGGGACATTGCAGAAATGCCTTGTAAATGGGTGAAAAAGCAGGCGCGATACCTGTGATGATGATTCTGGCAGACGGATGGACGGAAAAACACCGAGGCAGCATCGCTGAACCCCACCCCAACCCTCCCCCACAGGGGGAGGGGGCAAATCGGCGCGTGGATTGGGCTCAAATGGACGCTACAAACATGGCGCACCCCCACCCCGACCCTCCCCCGCTGCGGACGCTGGCGCGTCCTGCAGGGGAGGGGGTGAATGGGTTGCGGCATCGGCAACGGCTGTTTGCATTTCCGCCGCTCTGCCCCCTCCCTCGCAGGGCGAAGCCCGCAGCGGGACTGGAACAGCTCGCGCGTAGTGCGAGAAAGGGCTGGGGAGGGGGTAGCGTTGGCCATTTTGCCGCTGCCGTAGAATCGTCCGCCGAGGGGCGGGATGCGGGAACGGTCGCCTGTTTTTCCGCTGATCGACTCCCTCCCCCCACGGGGGAGAGCGGGGGTGGGGTTAACGGATTCTGGCGTCGATGTGGTTGAGATAACCCGCGTCGGCGTTTGGCGGCATATTGGAAGGGTTTTGGGCGGGCTACATTGCCCCGCAGGTATGCAGACAAACCCCACCCCGACCCTCCCCCACGGGGGGAGGGGGCGGTTTTGTTGCGGGAACAGTGGCGGTTGCCGGATCATCCTTTGCCCCTCACGCCGGATACGGATAGACCGTCACGCCTTTGACGACGCGGTTGACGCTGCCGTCCGGGCTGGGGTTGTCCGGCGAGATGCCCGCGTCCAGCGCGCAGCGCAGGCCGGTCATTTGCGCATACTGCACATAAAGCGGGGCGAGCGCGGCGTCGTCCTGTCCGTCCAGCGCCGCGTCAAAGGCGGTAACGTGGGCGCGGCTCGCGGCGATTTCCGGGTAGCGGGCGAGGAAGGCGGCGGGCGCGTAGATGTGGACGTAGGCGGCGTTGCCGTCGCCAAGCACTTCCAGCGCCAAATCGCGGTCGTATTGTTGGCTGTACGGGTCGCTGGAGATGAAGAAGCAGACGGCGGTCTCATTGTTAATCAGCGATTTCGGCCCGTGGCGAAAGCCGAGGGTGGTTTCTGCCATGGTCGGGATTTTGCCGGCGGTCATTTCGAGGATTTTCAGCGCGCTTTCGCGGGCGGCGCCGTAGAGCGCGTCGCTGCCGAGGTAGATGATGCGCGCGGCGCGGGCAAGCGCGTCCAGCGCGGGCGAGGTGTAGTAGGTGTCGCGGGCGTGGCGTTGCGCGACGGCGAGCGCGGTGAAGTCCGGCGGCGGCAGGTCGAGCGCTTCGCGGCAGAGTGCTGCGGTGAACAGCGTCATGGTCGAGAAGCTGGAGGTCATGACGAAGCTCTCGTCGTGGGTTTCCGGCGGCATTTGGCAGCAGTAGCCGTGGCCGCTGCGGCAGTGTTCGGCGAGCGCGCCCCGGTCGTTGCAGGTGACGGCGACGGGGACGAGTTCGGGGGCGATGGTCGCGGCTTTTTCGAGGCTGGCGACGCTTTCCGGCGAGTTGCCGCTGCGGGCAAAGGCGAAGAGGAAGCCGTGTGCGTCGCGCGGCAGTTTGCCCGCCGGCTGGGCGACCAAATCGGTGCTGGCGGTGGCGAGGCTGTGCGCGCGGCTGTGGCGCTGGATGGCGGGGGCGAGGATGTCGCCGACGTAGGCAGAGGTGCCCGCGCCGCTGAAGGCGATGGTGGCGCGCGCGTCGTGCAGCGCCGCGTGCAGGCGGGTTTTTAGCGCCGGGTTGGTGGTGGCGAGCAGCGCCGGGATTTTTTCCCAGCAGTCGCCTTGTTGGGCGATTTCGCGGGCGGTGGCGGTGGCGCCGTGGGTGTTGAACCAGTTGGGGTCTTTGCCGAATTGCATGATGACTCCGTTTTTTTATGGAATCCTTGTGGGTTGGAATTCACCCTCCCCCGCAGGGCGAAGCCCGCAGCGGGGGAGGGACGGGGTGGGGGTAAACCAAATCGCGGCAAAACCATATCTGGCAAATTGCACTGTTTACCGTCCCGTTTTTGCAAATAGAACTTTGTGCTTCTGAAAAAACGCAAGAGGAGGAATAAACATCGCTACCCCCACCCCAACCCTCCCCCGCTGCGGGCTTCGCCCTGCGGGGGAGGGGGTAAATCGGCGCGTGGAATCGGGCAGGTTGCCGCTATTCGCATCGCGTTTTTTCTCCGCCTCGCCCCTACTCCATGGGGAGGGGAGCTTCCGCATCGTAGGGGCGGTTAGCGCAGCGTAACCGCCCGTTATGCGCTTGGTGTCAAGTACAGGCAGGCGCGGCATTTTGGGGCGGGTTGGCGTTATGGACACCGCTACCCCCTCCCCAACCCTCCCCCGGGCCCCACGCAAAATGCGGACGCATTTTGCGTGGGAACCCGCCCGCTGCGGGCTTCGCCCTGCAGGGGAGGGGGCTTAGGCGCACGCCTCATAGTAGGGAATCAGCGCGGCGCGGATGTGGTGGCGGATGAGGTTGTCGGCGGTGAGTGCCTCATGGCGCGCGCGGCAGGCTTCGACCGCGTCCGGCAGGTATTGGTGGGCGAGGCCGAAGGGCAGCGGGCGTTCGCCGAGGGCAGCAAGCAGCCCCTGCACGGCTTCATTCAGTTGTGGCTTTGTCCAGTAGTAGCGGATGCGGTCGGAGAGGCTGTAGTGGCGCAACAGTCGCTGTTCGTCCGCGTCGCCGTGGTAGTACTTTTGCCATTGCGCGGGCTCTGCCTGCATCAGCGTTTCTGCCGCCGCTTCAACGTCCGGCGCATTCAGTTTGAGTTCGCGCGCGATGTGGTTCAGCGCGTAGATGGCTTCGCGCCAGGCGAAGGTCAGCGCCGGGCCGACTTTGAGGATGGCGAAGTGGTCGCGTACCAGTGCCTTGAAGGCTTGCGGCGTCTGGTAGTCGGTGGAGTGGGCTTCAAAGACGGCGTGCGGGAATTCGTTGGCAACTGCCGACAGGGCGGTGGCGCGTTCGGGGCGGTAGTCTTCGACGCCGTGGTGGTCAAATTCGACGCCGGGCTGGACGACCAGCGCGACAACGCGCGCCCAGACGTCGTCGCCGAGACCGTGCGCGGCGAAGGTGTCTTTATGCACGGCGTAGGTGGTGCGCGCCGCTTCCGGCGTGGTCGGGGTGACGCCGTCGAGTGCTTCTTGCGCACCGCCGGGGACGGGGACTTCGGTGCCGATGATGTAAACGGGTGCCACGGCGTTCGGCATGGTGGCGCGGGTGTCTTCGGCGATGCGG
This sequence comes from Cardiobacterium sp., assembly GCF_057314735.1. Taxonomy (NCBI): domain Bacteria; kingdom Pseudomonadati; phylum Pseudomonadota; class Gammaproteobacteria; order Cardiobacteriales; family Cardiobacteriaceae; genus Cardiobacterium; species Cardiobacterium sp. The sequence continues at coordinate 9,657 of NZ_DBHKZK010000077.1, read as the reverse complement.
CAGAGGCGGGCGGCGCGTTCGGCGACGGTGGCGTCCGGCAGGGGTACGGGGTCGCCGGCGCAGCTCATGCTGCAATCGAGGTGGATTTTTTCGTAACCCGCCTTGATGTAGTGGCGGATGAGTTCTTCGCTGTTTTTCATCGCCTCATCGGCGGGCAGGTGTTGCCAGCGGTTGGGGCCGAGGTGGTCGCCGCCGAAGACGGGGTTGGCGTCGGCAGGGAGCAGGGTTTTGACCCGGGCGATGTATTGCGCCGGGGTCATGCCGGTGTAGCCGCCGAACTGGTCCACCTGGTTGGAGGTGGATTCGAGCAGCAGCGTCGCCTTGTATTCGGCGGCGAGTTCGGCGGCGGCGCGGATGACGGCGGGGTGGGCGCTACAGACGGAGACAACGCCACCGCGCCCGCTTTTTTTGTGGGCGGCGATGATGGCGCCGATTCTATTTGTTGTCATTGGGCACCTCAATCAGGCGGATGTCGTGCTGGCGGAAGTGCTGTTTGTAGAGTTCCGGCACGCCCGCTTCGGAGATGACGGCGGTGATGCGGTCGAAGTGGAAGAAGGTACGGAAGGAGCGTTTGCCGTATTTGGAGCAGTCGGCGAGCAGGTACACTTCCTGCGCGTGTTCGGCCATGAGGCGGGTCAGGCGGGCGCGCTGTTCGTTGGTCGTGGTCAGTCCCGCTTCGAGGTCAATGCCGTCGGCGCTGATGAAGGCTTTGGAGAAGTGGCACTGGCGCAGGTTGTCGGTGGTAATCGCGCCTTCAAAGGCCATCACGTCTTTGCGCAGCTCGCCGCCGAGCGCATAGACGTTGGTGTTCTTATGAATGGCGAGGATGGAGAGCGCGTCAAGGCTGTTCACCATGACGTTAATCGGTACGTCCGGCAGCGCGCGCACAAATTCGAGGGTGGTGGTGCCGGAATCGACGATGAGCGAGTCGTCTATCTGGTTGATGAGATGCTCCGCCGCCCAGCGACCAATGAGGCGCTTGGCATCGACGTTTTGCGATTCACGCAGGCTGCGTTTGAGCGGCGAGATAAAGCGGTCGGCGGAGACGGCACCGCCGTGCTGGCGTTTGGCAACCCCTTGTTCTTGCAGGTAGTCGAGGTCACGGTAGATGGTCATCAGCGAGACTTCAAAGCGTTCGGCCAATTCTTGGGAATTGACGACGCCCTGTTCGTTGAGAAGGGTCTGGATTTGGGCACGCCGATCAACGGTCGTATCGGATTTCATGGACATTGAGGACATTTATGGCTCCCTGCGTATGGGGTTTGCGGAAATGTTACGGCGGCGTGTGGGGGGTGTCAATTATTATTGTGATATTTTGCGGATTTTTGTGGTTATTGGCTGTGGTTTTGCTGTGGATGCAGCGGCAGGGTGTAACGGTTTCGGCTTTTGTTTCCTGTATTTTCATGGGGTTGGCTGTGTGGTCAGGCTGTGCATATTTCTCGGCGACTGATGCGACAGGCGGGCGCTTCCTCATGTATGATGCGCTTTTCACAACAGGAGTATTTTCCATGTCTTTGATGTTAAAGGAAGCGCGCGAAGCCGCCGCCATTGTCGCCCGTCAGGATGTGAGCAACGCCATCGCACTCGCGGAGGAGCTGAAAGCGGCACCGCCGCGCGGTGCGGTCACGGTCGGACGCGGTACCTCCGACCACGCGCTTGGCTATCTCGGCTACCTGCTGATGCACACCCGTGGCATGGCGGTGGCGTCGCTGCCGCCGTCGCTGAGCAGCGTGCTGCAAACGCCGTGGCAGGTGCAGGATTACCTCGCGCTGGCGGCGTCGCAGTCGGGCAGTCCGCCGGATGTGATTGCGATGATGCAGGCGCTGGCAGCGGGCGGGGCGAAAACGGCCGCGCTGGTAAACGTGGTGCCGTCGCCGCTGGTCAATGCCTGCCAGCGGACGCTGCCGGTGCAAGCGGGCGAAGAAAAAAGCGTCGCCGCCACCAAAAGTTTCATCGCCACCGTCACCCTCGGCCTGCACCTGCTCGCCCACTGGAATGACGACCATCGTCTGCGCGACGCGCTGAAACAGTTGCCGGACAAACTGGAACGCGCCGCGAGTGCCGACTGGTCGGCAGCGGTAGAAGCGCTCACCCCGCGCGAACGGCTGTTTGTCGTCGGACGCGGCACCGGACTGCCGGTCGCGCAGGAAGCGGCGCTGAAATGCAAAGAAACCTGCCAGTTGCAGGGCGAGGCCTTCTCCGCCGCCGAAGTGCGGCACGGGCCGATGGCGATTGTGCATGACGCCTTCCCGGTGCTGCTGTTCGCGCCCAACGACCGCTATCAGGCGGACGCGCTGCAACTGGCGGAACAGTTCGCGGCGCGCGGCGCGCAAGTCCTGCTCGCCAGCGACAAGAAGGTTACAGGCACGGTGCATCTGCCGCTGATTGACGCCGGACACGAGGCGCTGCAAGGCCTCACCGGCATCCTCTCGTGGTATGTCGCCGCCGCCCAACTCTCCGAGGCACGCGGACTGAACCCGGACGAACCGCCCTATCTGCAAAAAGTGACGCAGACGGTGTGAGGCGCTGAATCGCGGCGGGCATTGGCGTACAATGCCCGCCCGTTATTTTTGATATTGAACGGCGTGTGGTATTCGCCGTAACAAGGAATTTTGACTATGTTAAACATCACTTTGCCCGACGGCAGCGTCCGTCAGTATGAAAATCCGACCACCGGAGGCGCCATCGCCGCCAGCATCGGCAGCGGCCTCGCCAAGGCGGCGCTTGCCGTGCGCGTCGATGGCGTGGAGCGCGACCTGAGCGACCCGATTACCGCCGACGCCAACGTCGCCATCATTACCGCCAAAGAAGAGGCAGGGGTGGACATCATCCGCCACTCCGCTGCGCACCTGCTCGGTCACGCGCTGAAACAGCTGTGGCCGGACGCGAAAATGGTCATCGGGCCGGTGATCGAAAACGGCTTCTACTACGACATCGACAGCGAACACCGCTTTACCCCGGAAGATTTGGAGAAGCTGGAAGCGCGCATGAAAGAGCTGGCGGCGACCGGATACGCGGTGGAAAAAGTGTGGACGCCCGTCGCCGAGGCGCGCCAAACCTTTGACCAGCGCCACGAAGACTTCAAAATTCGCCTCATTGACGACTTCGACGACAGCGTCAAGGAAGTCGGCCTCTACCACCATCAGGAATACATCGATATGTGCCGTGGGCCGCACGTGCCGCATATGGGGCACATCAAGGCATTCAAACTGACCAAACTCTCTGGCTCCTACTGGCGCGGCGATGCCAGCGGCGAACCGCTGCAACGCATCTACGGCGTCGCTTTTGCCGACCAGAAAACGCTCGATACCTACCTGCAACAACAGGCAGAAGCGGAAAAACGCGACCACCGCCGTATCGGCAAACAGCTCGATTTCTTCCACCTGCAAGAAGAAGCGCCGGGCATGGTTTTCTGGCACGCCAAAGGCTGGGTCATCTACCGCGAGATCGAGAACTATATGCGCGCCAAACTGCGCAAATACGGCTACGAAGAAGTGCAGGGGCCGCAAATCCTTGACCGCTCGCTCTGGGAAAAATCCGGCCACTGGGACAAGTTCGGCGGCAATATGTTCACCTGCTGCATCGACGAGCATGACTACGCCATCAAGCCGATGAACTGCCCCGGCCACATCCAGATTTTCAATCAGGGACTGCGCAGCTACCGCGAACTGCCGGTGCGCTACGCCGAATTTGGCATTTGTCACCGCAACGAGCCGTCCGGCACGCTGCACGGCCTGATGCGGGTGCGCCGCTTCGTCCAGGACGACGGCCACATCTTCTGTACCCGCAGCCAAATCCGCGACGAAATCGAGCGCGTCTGCCAGATGGTGTACGAGGTCTATCACGACTTTGGCTTCGATGAAGTCGAACTCGCGCTTTCCACCCGCCCGGAAAAACGGGTCGGCTCAGACGAAATCTGGGACGAAGCCGAAGCGGATTTGCAGGCGGCGCTGGAAGCGCAGGGCAAGCCCTTCCGTCTGCAACCGGGCGAAGGCGCGTTCTACGGGCCGAAAATCGAATTTACCCTGAAAGACAGCCTCGGCCGCCGCTGGCAATGCGGCACCGTGCAGCTTGATTTCTCCATGCCGGAACGTCTCGGCGCACACTACATTGACGAACACGACGAACGGCAAACGCCGGTGATGATTCACCGCGCCATTCTCGGCTCGCTGGAGCGCTTCATCGGCATCCTGATTGAGCAATATGCGGGGCAAATGCCGCTGTGGTTGTCACCGGTACAGGCGGTCGTCATGCCCATCACCGACGCCCAGGCAGACTATGTGAACGAAGTCGCCGAAAAACTCGCCGCAGCGGGTTTGCGCGTAGAAAAAGATTTGCGAAATGAAAAAATTAACTATAAAATCCGCGAACACACCTTGCAGCGCGTACCCTTCATGCTGGTCGCTGGCGACCGCGAAAAAGCGGCGTCATCCGTCTCCGTGCGCAAGCGCGACGGCAAAGACCTCGGCGTCATGAGCGTGGACGATTTCATTGCGCATTCGCTGCATCTCATCAGCACAAAAGCACAGGAGATTTAGCAATAGCTAAGCAACAAGAAACCCGTGTCAACGAAAAAATCACGGATGCAGAAATTCGCCTGATTGGCGCCGACGGTGAACAGCTCGGCGTCGTATCAATCGAAGACGCTTTGAATGCTGCTTACGAACAGGATTTGGACTTGGTGGAAGTGGCGGCGAATGCCGCTCCGCCAGTTTGCCGAATCATGGATTACGGCAAATTCCGTTTTGAGCAGCAGAAAAAGCAACAGGAAGCGCGAAAAAACCAGAAGCGCATCCAAATCAAAGAGATCAAATTTCGTCCGGGTACGGACGAGGGAGACTACCAGGTCAAACTGCGCAACCTGAACCGTTTCCTTACAGATGGTGACAAGGCCAAAGTAACCGTCCGCTTTCGCGGGCGCGAAATGGCGCACCAGGGTCTCGGACAGGAGCTGCTCACCCGCATCGAAGCCGATTTGGCAGAAGTCGGGGTTGTTGAGCAAAAAGCGGGGATGGAAGGCCGCCAGATGGTGATGGTCTTCGCTCCGAAAAAATAATCCTGTCAAACACGCCGCAGCACGCTGCGGAAATTGAAACAAACAATGCGAGTTTTATCATGCCCAAAATGAAAACCCACCGGGGCGCCGCCAAGCGCTTCAAAAAAACGGCGAGCGGCTACAAGCGTTCGCACTCCCACGCCCGACACATCCTCACCAAAAAGTCCACCAAGCGTAAACGCGGTCTGCGCGGTACCGTTATGGTGCATGAGAGTGATGTCAAAGCCATCAAGCAAATGATCGGTTAAGGAGGGAACAACATGGCACGAGTCAAAAGAGGCGTTACCGCCCGCGCCCGCCACAAAAAAGTGCTGGCAGCCGCCAAGGGTTACTACAACGCCCGCCGTAAAGTTTTCCGCGTCGCCAAACAGGCGGTCATCAAGGCAGGTCAATACGCCTACCGCGACCGCAAGGCGAGAAAACGTCAATTCCGCCAACTTTGGATTATCCGCATCAATGCCGGTGCGCGCCAACATGGCCTTTCCTACAGCCGCTTCATCAACGGCCTGAAAAAAGCCGGTATCGCGATTGACCGCAAAATGCTGGCCGAACTGGCTGTCTATAACAAGCAGGTTTTTGCTGTACTCGCCGACAAAGCGAAAGCAGCCCTGTAAGCAGGAACTCATGCGAAAAACGGCTGCACCCGCAGCCGTTTTTTATCTGCCGCGCAAGGCGGCATCAAAGACACGGGAACAGAAACGTGAGTGAACAATCGTCTGTCCGGGAAGCGCTGGAAAAGGCACTGCAGGACGGTCTGCGCGCACTGAAAGACGCGCTGGATCTGTCCGCACTGGAAGCGCTGCGCAACACCTATCTCTCGAAAAAAGGCATCTTTACCGCGCATATGCAGGCACTGGCGAAAACCAGCGCCGAAGAGCGCCCGCAGCTGGGCAAAATCATTAATGATGCGAAAAGCCGTTTCCAGCAAGCATTGCAAGAAAAAATCGACGCTTTCAAGGCGCGCGAAATGGCGGAAAAACTGGCAGCGGAGCGGGTAGATGTCACCCTCGCCGGACGCCAAACCTTTCAGGGCGGCCTGCATCCGGTCACGCTGACCCGCCGCCGCATTGAAGACTGGTTCGCCTGCCTCGGTTTCGTCGTCAAGGACGGCCCGGAAATTGAAGATGACTTTCACAATTTCACCGCGCTGAACATCCCCGAACACCATCCGGCGCGGGCGATGCAGGACACTTTCTATTTTGAACCGAAAACCGTCTTGCGCACCCACACCTCCGGCGTACAAATCCGCACGATGGAGCGCGAAGGCGCGCCGCTGCGCATCATCGCGCCGGGGCGGGTGTACCGTAGCGACTCGGACGCCACGCACTCACCAATGTTCCATCAAATCGAAGGGTTGGTCGTTGATAGCCGTAGCACCTTCGCTGACCTTAAAGGCATCATCATCCACTTCCTGCGCGATTTCTTTGCGCGTGAAGACCTGCAAGTGCGTTTCCGCGCATCCTTTTTTCCCTTCACCGAACCGTCGGCGGAAGTGGATATTGCCTTCTTTGAGGACGACAGCGGTGTGGACGCCAAATGGCTGGAAGTACTCGGCTGCGGCATGGTGCATCCGCAAGTGTTGCGCAATTCCGGCGTTGATCCCGACCGCTATCAGGGCTACGCCTTCGGCATGGGCATCGAGCGTCTGGCGATGTTGCGCTACGGCGTACACGACCTGCGCCTGTTTTTCGAGAACGATGTGCGCTTCCTGCGCCAGTTCCGTCATGAATTTTGAGGATGAACCATGTTGTTGAGTACAGACTGGTTGAAAGAAGACTACGGCATTGACCTGCCGCCGCAGCTGCTGGCAGAGCGTCTGACCATGGCGGGACTGGAGGTGGATAGCATGACGACCGCCGCCCCACCATTTTCCGGCGTGGTCGTCGTGCAAGTGCTGGCGCTGAACCCGCATCCCGATGCGGACAAACTGCGCGTCGCTACCGTCAACAGCGGCACGGGCGAGGCGCTGCAAATCGTCTGCGGTGCGCCCAATGTTGCCGTTGGCGTCAAAGTGCCGCTGGCGACTATCGGTGCGGTGTTGCCCGGCGACTTGCGCATCAAAAAATCCAAACTGCGCGGCGTGGAATCGTTCGGGATGTTGTGCTCGGCGCGCGAACTCGGCCTGAGCGATGAGCACGCCGGGCTGCTGATACTGCCGGAAGACGCACCGGTCGGCGTGGACATCCGCGAATACCTGCGCCTGAACGACACCATTATCGACATTGACCTGACGCCGAACCGCGCCGATTGCTTTTCCATCCGTGGCCTCGCGCGGGAAATTGCGCAATTATGCCGCGAAGAGCTGGGAGCTGCTTACAGACTGCCACCATTGGACAATGCCGCCGTAGCCGTTAGCGACCATGTGGCGGCACCGAACATCGAAAACCGAGCCCCGCAAGATTGCCCGCGATACTTTGCGCGCACCATTCGCGGCATTGACATCGGTCGTGCAACGCCGCCGCATATCGCAGAGAGATTGCGTCGTGCCGGTATTCGCACCCACGATCCGGTGGTTGATATTACCAACTACGTCATGCTGACTCTTGGCACGCCGCTGCACGCCTTTGATGCGGACAAAGTGCAGGGCAGTATCGTCATTCGCCCCGCTACGGCAGGCGAAACCCTGCGCCTGCTTAACGACAGCGAAGCGACCCTTGTCGGCGACGAATTGCTCATTGCCGATAATGCAAAAGCGCTGGCCATTGCGGGCGTAATGGGCGGCGCAGACAGCGCTTGCAGCGAAGCGACACAGAACATCATCCTCGAAGCGGCGTGGTTTAACCCGCCGCGTATCGCCGACAAAGCGCGTCGCTTTGGCCTTTCCAGCGACAGCGCGCAGCGCTTCGAGCGCGGCGTGGATTACACCTTACAAGAAACCGCGATTGAACTTGCCACCCGCCTGATAGTTGAAATTTGTGGCGGCGCAGCAGGCGCAATTGGAGCAAGCATCAGTGCGGGTGATTTGCCACAGCGCATGGCAATTGCCTTGCCGCGCGATGCCATCGCACAATGTATTGGCCGCGACTACGACGAGGCGACGGTTAGCCGTATCCTTAAGGGGCTGGGCGGCGAAGTGCAATTCGCAAATGACCTTTGGATGGTAACGCCGCCCACATGGCGCTTTGATCTCACTATCGCCGCCGACCTGATTGAAGAAATTGCGCGCATTGACGGCTACGCCCATATCCCCGACCGCCTGCCTGCGGTGCAATACCAGCAGGGTGCGGGCGAAGGCGGCGCGTTGCGCTATTACGGCGATATGCTGGTCGCACAGGGCTTTCAGGAAGCTGTTACTTACGGCTTTATCGACCGCGACAGCCATCAGGCCTTTTTTCCGGATGCGACGACCATCAAACTACAGAACCCGATTAGCGCCAACCTCGCGGAAATGCGCCTGAGCCTGTTGCCGGGGCTGGTCAATGCAGTCATCTACAACCGCAACCGTCAGCAACAGGATGTGCGGCTGTTTGAAATCGGTCGTGTTTTCCTGCCGCAAGCGGGTAAAGCCACCGCCGACTGTGCGCAGCTAACCCACCTCGCGGGCGTCATGAGTGGTCTCGCCGCGCCAGAGCAATGGGCAGCAGAAGCGCGCAAAATCGATTTCTTTGACGCCAAAGCGGTGGTGGAGAACCTGCTGTTGCAAGTTGCGGGCGTGAACTATCGCCCGTCTTCACAACCTTACCTGCATCCGGGCAAAAGCGCGGATATCTACGATGACAGCGGACAATATCTGGGCTGTGTTGGCGCGTTACACCCGCAGCTATTACAAACACTGGATAGCCGTGGCGGTGAAATATACATCTTTGAACTGAACGACCTCGCGCGACTACCTGCCGCGCGCCTGCCGCATTATTGCAACATTGGCAAATTCCCGACTGTACGCCGTGACTTGGCGCTGGTGGTGGGCAAAAACATTGCCGCTGCGGACCTGCTGAACGCCATTCGGGAGCAGGTGGGAGATTTGCTGGCAGATACCTGGTGTTTCGACCGCTACCAGGGGGCGTCAATGGGCGACCAGCAAAGCCTTGCAGTGGCAATCCTGTTGCAGGACTCCGAAAAAACTTTGCAAGATGAAGAAGTTGTAAGTATTATTGAATCAATCGTCAAACACCTGAAAAACACATTCAACGCAGAATTAAGGTAGGCAAACATGACACTGACAAAAGCAGACATCGTGGAGTCGATCATCGCGCAGATCGGGATACCTCGCCCCGAGGCGCGGCAAATGGTTGATGATCTCTTTGAAGAAGTTCGCACCTGCCTGGCGACCGGTGAGCCGGTCAAACTCTCCGGTTTTGGCAACTTTGAACTGCGCGACAAGAAACAACGTCCGGGACGTAACCCGAAGACCGGCGAAGAAATCCCGATCACCGCACGTCGCGTAGTCAGCTTCAAGGCCGGGCAGAAACTGAAAGCCCGTGTTTCGGCCAGTAAACCGCGCGGCTGATGATCAAAGCAAAAATTCCGGCAAAATATTTTCAATAAAAACAGGAATTAATAAAGAAAGTTAGAAGAATCGAGAAAAAGGAGTTGCGTGGTGTGATTGTGAAGCTATAATGCGCGCCCTGCCACGGTGCAGGGCTTTGAGAGAAGCCGCTGAC
>NZ_DBHKZK010000076.1:0-89153 GCF_057314735.1 Cardiobacterium sp. | reverse complement strand
CCCTCCCCCGCAGGCGAAGCCCGCAGCGGGCGGGTACCCACGCAAAATGCGTCCGCATTTTGCGTGGGGCCCGGGGTAGGGTCGGGGTGGGGGTGAGCGATATTGCTCACGAACTGAAATTACTATTTTTCAATGGTTTTGCTGCCCTCACACCAATCCTCTCTCGCTACGCAAGCAATGCTTGTCCCACAGGGACTGGAACAGCTCGCGCAGCGAGAGAAAAGGTATATCGGCGGTTTTACCTGCTCCCGTTTGCACAAGAAAACGGGTTTTTCCAGGCTCCAAACGGGTTCTGAGCAGAAATCGCCCTCCGGGGCGATTTTTTTGCGCCCTGCGCATTGACCAGATAACGCACCATGTAAATAGCTACCCATGCTATATAAAATAGCGTAGGATATCGCATAGTCGGCTATCAAATATAGTACGACCGATGCCCTGCGGGGCGGATTCCATCACATCCAAGGAGTTGAACAATGAAAAAATCCCCTGTCCTGCCATGGCTTGCCCACGCCATGCGCTTTGCCGGTTGTTGCCTGATTTGCGGCAGCGCCGTCGCCTTTATCGCGATGAACCAGGGCGCGCGCCTGCAAGACGCGCAATTCTTTTACTGGCAACGCTATTTCGTTGATGGCGTGGTTTCTGTTGCCACCCTGCCGGGTATTTGGCTGTTTTTCGCCGGTTCCCTTCTCTGCTGGTTATGCCAAAGAACGAAGAAAACACTATTGCTCGCGGTCATGGCGCTACTGGTCGTTATCAATAGCCAGTGTTTTATCATCCCGCTGTCAAAACAGGCGTCAATGCTCGCCTTTCAGACCAGTCGGGCAGAACCGGTTGCGGCGGCATTTATGACCGCCAAAACGGGGGAAGACCGGCTGGGCGCGGTGAATGGGGGATTGTTGCTGGGCTATCTCGCCATATATTTGTTATGGCGGGAAAAGGCGAAAACCGGTCTCTCATCAACGCCATAACCCGTAAACAGGGGAACACCCGTCATAGTGTGCGCCTTGGCGCACCGTCCGGCACATGGCAACAGTTGTGCGACGGTGGGGCAAGCCCCACCCTACGAACCGCCCCCTCCCCCTGTGGGGGAGGGCTGGGGTGGGTTTTGCCCGCATACCACCGGCCCTGTAGCCATACCGGTCTCCTTTCAAAATTTCCGCGTGCGTGTCGGCTACGCCGCCACACACCCTACGCACGAGATCCGCCATAGGGTGCGCCTCGGCGCACCGTCTGGCGCATGGCGACGGTTGTGCGATGGTGGGGCAAGCCCCACCCTACGAACAGCACGTAGGCCGCCATTTATGGCCGACATCAAAAATAACGTCGGGAATGAATGCCCGACCTACAACTTGCCCACTTGCCCGAATACCCGCCAAACCGCCCCGCCATAGGGTGCGCCTTGGCGCACCGTCCGGGGAAGGGGGCTGATTGGCAGTTTATAGCCATCCCCCTGAACCCGGTCAGGCGGCGCACCCTGCACGGAACTTTGTGAATATCGCTATACAATGCCCGGAATCCCACGACAAAAGGAGTTCCGCATGAAGTCTGCCCCCATCGCTATCGCCCTGACCGCTTTCGTTTTCGGCCTCGGCGGCTGGTACCTCCACGACCGCTTTGGCAACCGGCATGAGATGCCACCGCCCGCCCCAAAACCGCCGCCGGCAACCGCGTCGGATGACAACGCTGCCCGCTTTGCCGGTACCCTGCAACCCGTTGGCAATGGCGAATGGTCCACCGGCACCGTCGCCCCACTGGCAGCCGCTGAACCGAATTCCGCACCGCCGGGAGCGACAAACCACAGCGCCGCCTTGTCCGCCGCAGGCTCCCGGCTCGCCGCTTACCCGCTTGCCACACGCAGTTGGGGCGACATTTATAACCCCGGCGGCACCATTCCCGCACACGGCTTTGCCGCCTGGTTCATCGACACACGCCAACCGCAGCAGCCGGTTGCCACGGCAGAAGAAGCCCGCATCGCCCTCGATTTTGCCTACAGCGACTCCCACGGCATCCCGTCCGAATCCTTCGCTGCCTACTGGGCGGGCAAAATTCCGGTTGTACAAAAAGGCCATTACCGCCTGAAAGCCGATATTGGCTGGGCACAGATGCGCGTCCTGCTTGACCGGCACATCATCGCCGAAAGCCGTGAACCCAACCATACCGAACTGCCGCCCGCGCTGGAGCTGGACGTCGGCGAGCATCTGCTTGAAGTCGAATACAACAACCACTGGCACACCGCACAATTCCAGCTTGCACTTGAGCCGGACGTTCCCGCCTATGGCAGCGAAGACCTTGCCGCCGCCATCGCCGCGCTGCACCTGCCGCCCACAACCGTCACCCATGTGGTTGCCCTCTACCAGAGCGTCGAAGCGGATAACCGCGTCCGTGTGCAGGCACCGACGGGCGATACCCCCTACATCCTTGTCCTGAACAGCTACGAGCCTGTCAATTGGGAGCTGCAAGGGCGCGCGCCCGTGCTGGTCGTGCATGACGACCGTGGCAGCCTGCATGGCACGGGTGGCGCACCGCAGCTCGTCTGGCGTAGCCGCTTCAGCCATGACGCCAGCGAAGACCTGCCGGGCGCTCCCGAATGCACCTGCTACATCCGCAAGCGCAACCTGAAATGCAAAGGCGACATCACGCCGGGTCTGGTTGGCAAAGTCAAACAGCTGACCGGCTACCCGCTTGCCGGATTCAGCGGCGCTTACGACAACAAGGGCGACGCGCTCATCCCGGTGCCACTGACCCCGGTCGCGGCGCTGGCAGAAAAAGAGGATGCTGCCATCAAGAAAATCCGGCATGACATCGCAACCAACCGGGAACACTGCGCCCACAAAAGCGGCCCCTATGCCCATATTCCCGAAAACCCCTGAAGCCGCGCGCTTTGCGCAGCTTTTGGTGAGTACCGCTATAAAAAAGCCCGCCAATGCGGGCTTTTTTGGGTGCTGTTAGCGGCGGCGGGTCGTGGGGCGGGGTGGTTTGTTGGCGGGGGCGGGTTTGTTGCCCTCCAGCGCCGGGGCGCTGACGCCGTATTGGTCGAGGCCGCCGCCCATGCTGATGTACAAATCAACGTTGTTGGTGAGGATTTGCAGCTCGGTAGCGAGCAGTCCCTGGTCGCTGCTGTAGCTTTCGCGTTGGGCATCGAGGCGGTCAAGCGCGGTGCTGACGCCCGCCTCAAAGCGCAGGTTTTCCAGGCGCAGCCGTTCGCTCACCGCCTTGTTGCCGCGCTGTTGTGCCGCGTATTGCTCTGCCAGCGTTTGCCGGGCGGCAAGCGCGTCGGCCACTTCGTAGAAGGCGGTCTGCACGGTGTTCTGGTAGCTTTCGACGAGGATTTTTTGTTGCGCTTCGGCGATGTTCACCGCGCGGTTGAGTTTGTCGCGGTTGAAGATGGGCAGGCTGATGCTCGGCGCGATGCTCCAGGCGAGGTTTGGCGCCTTGATCAGTTCGTCGAGTTCGGGGCTGGCGTAGCCGACGCTGCCGGTGAGGCTGATGCTGGGGTAGAGCGCCGCGCGTGCCGCGCCGATGTTGGCGTTCGCCGCTTTCAGCTGGTATTCGGCTTCGCGGATGTCCGGCCGGTTTTGCAGCACGGTGGCGGGGATGCCCGCAGGCAGGCGCAGGTCGGCGAAGGCGTTTTTCAGGCTGCCCGCTGGCGGCAGGTTGAGCTGGCTTACCGGTTTGCCAACCAACAGCGAGAGGGCGTTCAGCGCTTTTTGGTGGGCGCGTTCGGCTTCGGCGTAGCTGCTGCGCGCGCTTTCGATTTGGGTCTGCACGCCACTCAGGTCGCCGGCGGTCATCAGCCCCGCGTCAAACTGCATTTTGGAGAGGCGGTAGCTTTCCTGCCGGCTTTGCACGACGTCTTCGGCCAGTTTTTGTTGGGCATCGGCGATGCGCGCCTGGTAGTAGGTTTTGGCGACAGCGGAGATGATGCTGAGTTCGGCGGCGTCGCGTGCTTCGCGGGTGGCAAGGTATTTGTTCAGCGCCTGGTCGCTCATCGCCTTGACCCGGCCAAAGAAGTCGAGTTCAAAGGCGCTGCTGGCGAGGGTGAGGTTGTGCACGGTGCCAACGCGCGCCTGGCCGGTGCCGGTGAGGTCGCGCGCGGTGCGGCTGCGGGTGATGCCGCCGTTGGCGGCCACCGTCGGCAGGAATTCGCTGCGCTGGATGCCGTATTGGGCTTCGGCGATTTCGGTGTTGAGCGCGGCGGTTTTGAGGTTGTGGTTGTGCGCGAGTGCTTCTTCGATGAGTTTTTGTAGTTGCGGGTCGCGGAAGTATTCGCGCCAGTGGGTTTCGGCGGCGGTTTTGCCGCTGCTGTTTGCCTGTTCGGCGACGGCGACTTCCATCCAGTTTTGCGGCAGGGCGACGTCGGGCTGCTGGTAGTCGGGGGTGAAGCTGCACCCTGCGAGGAGCAGGGCGAGCGCAAGGGGTTTGAGGAGGGTTTGCATGGGGTTCTCCTTTAGTAGGGCTGGTCTTCGGGGCGGGCGTATTTGTCGTGCACGCCGAGTTTGCCGGGGAAGATTTTGCGTACGAGGACGAAGAAGATGGGGATCATCACCAGTCCCATGAAGGTGCCGATGCTCATCCCCCAGAAGACGCTGGTGCCGATGGCGCGCTGGCTGGCGGAGCTGGCGCCGCTGGCGAGGTAGAGCGGCACGACGCCGAGGATGAAGGCGAGCGAGGTCATGACAATCGGGCGGAAGCGCAGGTGGGCGGCGGCGAGCGCGGCCTGGATGCGGGTTTTGCCGCCTTCTTGCAGGTCTTTGGCGAACTCGATGATGAGGATGGCGTTTTTCGCCACCAGCCCCATCACCGTGACCATGCCGACGCTGAAGTAGATGTCGTTGGCGAAGGTTTCCGCCCTCTGCCCTGCCATCATGACGTTAAAGAGGTTGCGGCCGTAGATGCCGCCTGCGGTGCCGAGCAGGCCGAGCGGGATGACGAGGACGACGGCAAACGGGATTGACCAGCTTTCGTACAGCGCGGCGAGGCAGAGGAAGATGGCTATCAGGCTGAAGGCGTAAACGTAGAGTTTTTGGTCGCCGGAGCGTTGTTCTTCCAGCGCGAGGCCGGTCCATTCGAGGGCGAAGCCGGGCGGCAGTTGGGCGACGAGTTCTTGCATGGTGTTCATGCCTTCGCCGGAGCTTTTGCCTTGCGCGGCGCTGCCGGAGAGTTGCATCGCCGGGTAACCGTTGTAGCGGGTCGCCTGCATTTGTCCGTTTTCCCAGGTGAAGTTGGCGATGCTGCCAAAGGGAACTTGCCCGCCCCGGGTGTTGGGGATGTTCAGCGTTTTCAGGTCGTTTTCCTGCATCCGCGCGGCGGCGTCGGCCTGGACGGTAACGCGCTGCAACCGCCCCTTGTTGGGGAAGTCGTTGATGTAAGCGGAGCCGAAGTTGGTACCCAGCGTGCTGGCGATGCTGGTGATGGGGACGTTTTGCGCATAGGCGGCGTTGCGGTTGATGTCGATGCGCAGTTGCGGCGCGTCGGCCAGGCCTTGCGGGCGGATTTCGCCGATGACGTCCTTGCGCTGCATCGCCATGCCCATCAACTGGTTGCACGCGGCAAGCAGCGCTTCGTGTCCGGCACCGCCGCGGTCTTCCAGCATCAGGTCAAAGCCGCTGGAGGTGCCGAGCGAGGGGATGGCGGGCGGGCTTAAGGCAAAGATGGTGGCGTCGCGGATGCCCATGAAGCCGCCCATCAGTTTGCCGGAGATGGCGTTGGCGGTCTGGTCGGGGCGGGCACGCTCTTTCCAGTCTTTGAGGATGATGAAGGCCATCCCCATGTTTTGTCCCTGGCCGGTGAAGCTGAAGCCTTGCACGGCGACAATGTTGTCAATTTCCGGGATATTTTTGGCGACCGCTTCCATTTCTTTGAGTTTGTCGATGGTGCGTTCGGCGGTCGCACCAGCGGGCAGTTGCAGGCTGGCGATGACGAAGCCCTGGTCTTCGTTCGGCAGGAACGAGGTCGGCAGGCGGGTGTAGAGGTACACCGCCCCGGCACTGACGGCGAGATAGACGACAAACATCGCGTAGCTGATGCGGATGAATTTGGCGATGGTCGCTTCGTAGGCGTGGGTCGCTACTTTGACGAGGCGGTTGAACCAGCCGAAGAAGCCGCGTTTTTCGTGGTGGTCGTCGCGTACCGGTTTGAGCACGGTGGCGCAGAGCGCGGGGGTGAGCGTCAGTGCCAAGAAGCCGGAGAAGCCGATGGAGCCTGCCATAACGAGGGCAAACTGGCGGTAGATGTTGCCGGTGGAGCCGCTGAAGAAGGCCATCGGCAGGAAGACGACGATGTTGACCAGGGTGATGCCGACGATGGCACTCGATATTTGCCCCATGCTTTTCCGCGTCGCCTGGTAGGGGGTGAGTTTTTCTTCGGCCATCAGGCGCTCGACGTTTTCAATGACGACGATGGCGTCATCTACCACAATCCCGATAACCAGCACCATCGCAAACATGGTGAGCACGTTGATGGAGAGGCCGAGCGGGCTCATCAGTGCCACCGCGCCCATGAGCGAGATGGGGACGACGATGGCGGGGATAAGGGTGTAGCGGAAGTTTTGCAGGAAGAGGAACATCACCACTACGACCAGCGCCATTGCTTCGACCAATGTATGCAGTACCTGCTCGATGGAGAGGCTGACGAAGGTGGAGGTGTCGTACGGCGTACTCCACGAGATGCCTTCGGGGAAGTATTTGGCAAGGTCGGTCATGCGTTCTTTGACCGCCTTGGCGACGGCGACGGCGTTACCGCTGTTGGAGAGTTGCACCGCCATACCGGTGCTTTCTTCGCCGTTGACGCGGGTGGAGAAGCCGTATTGTTCCTGGCCGAGCTCAACGCGGGCGACGTCTTTCAGGCGGACGGTAGCGCCGCCTTCGGTGCTTTTCAGCACGATGTTTTCAAATTCGGCGACGTCGGCGAGCTGGCCGGGGACGTTGATAACGGCGGAGAAGGTCTGGCCGGGCAGGGCGGGCAGGGCGCCGAGGCTGCCGGTCGGGATTTGCCGGTTTTGTGCGGCGATGGCGCTGGAGACGTCATCGGCGGTGAGATCATAGCCGCGCAGTTTTTCCGGGTTGAGCCAGATGCGCATCGAGGATTCGGAGCCGAAGAGGCGGACGCCGCCGACGCCGTCAATGCGTTGCAGTTCGGGGACGATGTTGCGCTGCGCGTAGTCGTTCATCTCGCGCACGCTGATATGCGCGTTGGCATCGCGTTGCAGCGCTACCACCATGAGGAAGTTGCTGCTGCGCTTGGAAACGGTGATGCCGTTCTGGTTGACCGAGGCGGGCAGGCGCGAGGTGACTTGCGCCAGGTTGTTCTGCACGTTGACCTGGGCGATGTCTTCGTTGGTGCCGGAGACGAAGGTCAGCTCCAGCTCGCCGGTGCCGTTGGCGTTGGCGCTCGCGTTCATGTAATCAAGACCGTCCACGCCGTTCATTTCGCGTTCGATGATGGACAGCACCGACTCCTCAATGGTGGCGGCGCTGGCACCGGGATAGGTGACGCTGATGGTGATTTGCGGCGCGGAGACATTCGGGTATTGCTCTACTGGCAGGCGGTTGAGCGAGAGCAGGCCGCCGAAAATGATGAAAATGGCGACGACCCAGGCGAAGACCGGTCGGTCAATAAAAAATCTGGACATGATTCCCCCGGATTACTGAGCGGCAGGCTTGCTGGCGGCGGGTTTGCCACTGGCAGGTTGCGCGGCTTGCCCCGGCTGCGCCTGCGGTTTGCCGTCCGCGCCGAGAATGACCGGGGTGATGCGGGTCGCGCTGCCCATCAATTGCGACAGGGTATCGACCATCACCATTTCGCCCGGTTTGAGGCCGCCGGTGATAATCCACTGGTTCTTCTGCGAACCGGCAATCTTCACCTCGCGCGGCGCAAAAGTGCCGTCTTCGGCGACAACGCGCAGCGTGTCGGTCTTGCCACGGGTGACGGCGCTTTGCGGCACCAGATAGGCATTATGGAACTGGCTTTGCGGAATGTCGGCGCGCACATACAGCCCCGGCAACAGCATCCCGTCCGGGTTCGGCACCTCGGCGCGCAAGAGCAGCTCGCCGGTGCTGGCATCAACCGTCTGGTCGGCAAAAAGCATCCGCCCCTTGTGCGGGTACGGCGTGCCGTCATCCAGCGTAATCTGCACCGCAAAATCCACGCCCTTGAGCGCGCCGGACTGGAATTCCTTCTTGATGCGCATCAGGTTGGCGGCGGACTGGGTGATATTCACATAGAGCGGGTCAAGCTGCTGAATCTTCGCCATGCTGGTGGTGTTGCCGGGGGAAACCAGCGCGCCTTCAGAAACATTGGACTTGCCAATCACCCCGGAAATCGGCGCCAGCACCTTGGCGTACTGCACATTGATTTCCGCCTGCTTGATCGCCGCCTCGGCGACAAGAATATTGGCAGAGGCCACCTTGACCTCGGTCAGCGCCTGATCATACGTCTGGCGGGAAACCGCCTTCTCCTTGACCAGCGGCGCGTAGCGGTTGGCGGTACTCTGCGCCAGCGCCTTGTTGGCCTGCGCCAGCGACAACTGCGCGCGCGCGGACTGCAAATTCGCCTGATAAACCGCGTCATCAATCTGATAGAGCTGCTGCCCGGCGCGCACCAGCGAGCCTTCCTCAAACAGCCGCTTCTGCACAATGCCGCTCACCTGCGGCTGAATCACCGCCTCGCGCGAGGCCTCCAGACGGGCGGGCAGGTTTTCGGTGACGACCACCGTCTGCGGCTTGACCACCAGCACCCCGGCCTGCGGCGGTGGCGGTTGCTGACCGGCAGCGGGGGCGCCGCCGCCTTCCTTGCTCTCCTTGTCGGCATCCTGCACCTGCGCCAGCGCGGGCTGCAAAAACACCGCCAGCGCGGTGGCAACCATCAGATAAAACGGGCGAATCTCCATCATAATGTCCTCGGAATTAAAAAGCTGAAAGAACAGCGCATTATATACAGCGCCGAATGTAAGTCAATAAACATTGCTATACTGCGGCCAAATCCGCAAAAACTGTCTCTGAAACCATGCGCAGAACCAAAGCCGAAGCCGAACAAACCCGCCACGACATATTAAAAGCCGCCCTCATCCTCTTCGACGAACAGGGTTACGTCCAGACCAGCCTGCGCGACATCGCGCGCAAGGCCGAAGTGACCCGCGGCGCTATCTACTGGCATTTTGACAACAAAGAACAAATCGTCGCCGCGCTGGCGCAGGCACAATTTGACGACCTGATGCGGCAAAACGCCGCCGCCATCAGCGCGCCCGACATCTGGCAAACGCTGGGCGACAACTTCATCGCCTACTTTCACGAACTCATCCGCAGCCCCGACCGCCTCCGCTTCTACCGCGCCTTCCACCAGCACGGCAAGGCGGCACCGCTGGAAAAACTGCACCAGGAATACCTCGCGCTATGGCAGGCACAATGCCGCGATGCCGTAAAACGCGGCAAAGAAAACGGCGAACTGCGCAAAGAGGCCGACCCCGAATACCTGCACTTTTACCTGTCAATGATCATTAGTGGTCTGATTGAGCTCTGCCTCGAACAACCGGCGCACCCGCACCTCGGCGAATACTGCGAACGCGCCATCCGCGACAGCATCGCCTGGATAAAGGCGCGGTAAACCTTGCCAACACGCCAACCCGCTTCTGCTTCACACGAAACACGTCATGACTGAAACCCCCGACCGCTTCGCCCGCATCCGCCTGCCGGAAGGCGGCGAAATCCGCGAAGAACAGCGCTTCCTGCTGCTGACATACACCGCCCTCTACCAAAAACTGCATATCCCCGCTGCGGGGTTGCAGGTTGAAAGCATCGTCGTCAGCCTCGAAGAAGCGGCGGCGCACAGCACCCAAGAGCTGCTCAACCTCATCCTTGCCTCTGGTTACGTCGCCGAAGACGCCGAATTTACCTTCCGCGAAAATCGTGCCGACGGCTACCTCTACACCTATTTCAATATCCGCCCGGCGGATGCCTCCTAATCCGCCTTCCCCGCACGGAGCCTCAATAACATGAATACCGCCCCCATTCTCGGCATCGACCTCGGCACCACCAACAGCCTCGTCGCCTACTGGCACGACGGCAAGGCGCAACTCATCAAGAACGCCCTCGGCAGCGTCCTCACCCCGTCGGTGGTCAGCGTCGATAACGACGGCATGATCCTCGTCGGCCAGGCGGCGCGCGAACGCCTCGTCTCGCACCCCTTCGCCACCGCCGCCGCCTTCAAGCGCTACATGGGCAGCAGCAAGCGTTACCGCCTCGGCAAAGGCCACGAATACAGCCCGGAAGAACTCTCCGCCCTCGTCCTGCGTTCGCTTAAGGCCGACGCCGAAGCGGCGCTGGGCATGGCAGTGCGCGAGGCGGTCATCACCGTCCCCGCCTACTTCAACGACACCCAGCGCCGGGCGACGCGCCACGCCGCCGAACTGGCAGGGCTGAACGTGCAGCGCCTTTTGAACGAACCGACAGCGGCGGCGATGGCCTACGGCCTGCACCAGGACGGCGACGACCAAAAATTCCTCGTCCTTGACCTCGGCGGCGGCACCTTTGATGTCACCCTGCTCGATATGTTCGCGGGCATCATGGAAGTGCGCGCCAGCGCCGGTGACAATATGCTCGGCGGCGAAGACTTCACCGAGCTGCTGATACAGGGCTTCGGCGTGGCGCACAGCGCGATTGACCTCAGCGACGCACAAGGCGCGCTGTACGCGGCGGCGGAGCGTGCCAAACAGGCGCTCGGCAGCGGCGATACCGAAATGCAGGTGAACCACAACGGCGCGCCGCTTACTTGGCGCATTACCGCCGCCGACTGGGAAAAACGCTGCGAGCCGCTAATTGAGCGCTGCCGCATCCCCATCGAACAAACCCTGCGCGATGCGGGCGTGCGCGCGGCGAGCCTGAACGACATCATCCTCGTCGGCGGCGCGACGCGGATGCCCGTCCTGCGCAAGGCGATGGCGCGCCTCTTTGGCCGCTTCCCCACCACCGGCCTCAACCCCGACGAAACCATCGCCATCGGCGCTGCCATCCAGGCAGGCCTCGTCGCGCAAGACCAGGCGCTGGAAGAAGTGGTGATGACCGACGTTGCCCCCTACTCGCTCGGCGTCGAAACCAGCATCCAGACCGGGCATGACCGCTACGAAGGCGGCATCTTCAGCCCGATCATCGAGCGCAACACCGTCATCCCGGTGAGCCGCATGGAAACCTACTACCCGGTGCAGGCCAACCAACGCGCGCTCCTCTTCAAAATCTACCAGGGCGAAGCGCGGCTGGTGCGCGACAACATCTACCTCGGCGAAATCGACATCCCGCTGCCCGACTACAGCGACCCGGAACATATGCCCGCCGAAGTGCGCTTCACCTACGACGTCAGCGGCCTGCTGGAAGTGGACGTGCATCTGCCCGCCGACGGCAGCACGCGTCAGCTCACCATCCACAACAGCGGCAAAAACCTTGACGAAGCGGCGCTCCAGGCGGCGCACGAAAAACTGGCGGCGCTGAAAATCCACCCGCGCGACCAGACCGAAAACCGCACCCTGCTCGCCCGCGCCGAACGGCTCTACACCCAGCGCCTGGGCGACGAACGGCAAAGCATCGGCCACCGCATCGCCATCTTCACCGCCGCGCTCGACAGCCAGGACAAACGCCTCATCCGCGAAGCGGCGCAAGAATTGCAGGATTACCTCAACCACATGGACGACACGCCGTGGGATTGAACGGCTGAGCCATGCTCCTCCCCGACGATTCTCCCTTCTGGCGCTGGCAGGCGGATTACCGCCCCGCCGCGTTTTTGCTCGCCCTCAGCGGCGGGCGCGACAGCATGGCGCTGTTGCAGGCGCTGACAATGCAGCGCGCGCGGTTGGCGGCGCCGCTTTCCGCCTGTTATGTCGATCATGGCTGGTCGGCGGCAAGCGCAGGCTGGGGCGCGTTTTGTCAGCGCGAGGCGGCGGCGCGCGGGGTCGCGTGTGAAATCGTCAAACTGGACTGGCCGGAGGGCGGCGGCAATGCCGAGGCACGGGCGCGGGCGTTGCGTTATCAGGCGCTGGCAACGCGGCTACCGCCACGCGGCGTGCTGCTCACCGCGCATCACCGCGACGACCAGGCGGAGACGTTTTTGTTGCAGGCGTTGCGCGGCAGCGGGCTGGACGGCTTGGCGGCGATGCCTGCGCGGCGTGCGTTTGCGGGCGGCGAATTGTGGCGACCTTTGCTTGATGTGCCGCGCGCGGCGGTTGAGGATTTTGTTGCCGCGCAAGGCGTCGCTTATCTGGATGACCCCAGCAATGCCGACCCGCACTATGCGCGCAACCGCTTGCGCCTCACGGCGTTGCCCGCCTTGCGCGAGGGTTTCCCGCAGGCGGATGCGGCGTTGGCACGCTCGGCGGCGTGGTTGGGCGAGGCGCTCGCGGTGCAGCAGACGCTGTTGGACGGGATTTTGGGCGACGCGGCGACGGTGTTGCCGTGGCAGACGCTCACGGAGCGGTTTGATGCGGCGACGTGCAGGG
Source organism: Cardiobacterium sp. (assembly GCF_057314735.1). Taxonomy (NCBI): domain Bacteria; kingdom Pseudomonadati; phylum Pseudomonadota; class Gammaproteobacteria; order Cardiobacteriales; family Cardiobacteriaceae; genus Cardiobacterium; species Cardiobacterium sp. The sequence continues at coordinate 76,675 of NZ_DBHKZK010000076.1, read as the reverse complement.
CGCTGTTGCGTCGCTGGTTGCAGCGTGCCGGGCAGCCCGCGCCACCGGCGGCGCGGTTGTTGTCGTTTGTCGAGGCGCTCGCCGGGCAGGGTCAGGCGCAGTTGCGCTATGGCGCGACGGTAGTGGTGCAGTATCGCGGCGATTTGCATCTGTTTCAGGCGAGTGAACCGCAATCGCCGCCGCCGTTTGCGCCGGAAACCGTTTGGCCGGGCGTGGGCGTGTTGTCGCTGCGCGCGGGCGCGGATTTGCTCGCCGGGCGCGACTGCCGCTGGGCGCTCTATCCCTGCGCGGCGCATTGGCAGGCGCCGGGGCGACGTTATGCGGAGTCGTTGAAGAATGTGTTGCAGCGCGAAGGCGTGCCGCCGTGGTTGCGCCGCCGTTTGCCGCTGCTCGTGGTTGATGGTGAATGCGCGTGGTTGGGCGGTTTTGGCGCGGCGGCGGGCTGGCAGGGTCTGGCGTTTGACTGGCACAATCAGGCTCATTTTGTTAAGATTCCGCATCTTTTCGATAATGGCTCGGACAGGCTCGCATGACCAAATTTATTTTCGTGACCGGCGGCGTGGTTTCTTCCTTGGGGAAGGGCATCGCCGCCGCTTCTTTGGGCGCCATTCTGGAAGCACGCGGGCTGCGTGTGACCCTGATCAAGCTCGATCCGTATATCAATGTCGATCCGGGGACGATGAGCCCGTTCCAGCACGGCGAGGTGTTCGTAACGCACGACGGCGCGGAGACTGACCTTGACCTCGGTCACTACGAGCGCTTCGTCAATATGCGCGCGACGCAGTTCAATAATTGCACCACCGGCCGCATTTATTCGGAGGTCATCCGCAAGGAGCGGCGCGGCGATTATCTCGGCGCGACGGTGCAGGTGATTCCGCACATCACCGACGCCATCAAAAGCTATGTGTTGCGCGCGGCGGAAGGCGCGGATATTGCGATGGTGGAGGTCGGCGGTACGGTTGGCGATATTGAATCGCTGCCGTTTTTGGAAGCGCTGCGCCAGCTTGGCGCGCAACTGGGACGCAGCCGCTGTATGTATATGCACCTGACGCTGTTGCCGTTTATCGCCGCTGCCGGGGAATTGAAGACGAAGCCGACGCAGCACAGCGTCAAGGAATTGCGCTCCATCGGTATCCAGCCGGATATGCTGATTTGCCGCGCCGACCGCGACATTCCCGAAGACGAGCGGCGCAAAATTGCGCTCTTTACCAATGTCCCCGCCGATGCGGTCTTCGCCGGGCTGGACGTGAAAAACATCTACGAAATTCCGCTGCTTTATCACAAGCAGGGCGTGGATGAGGCGGTGATGCGCCATTTCAATCTGGAGGCAAACCCTGCCGATTTGTCCGTGTGGCAGCAGATTGAAACCGCCATTGCCAATCTCAAGGAAGAAATCACCATCGCCATGGTCGGCAAGTATGTGGATTTGACCGATGCCTACAAATCGCTCAATGAAGCGCTGTATCACGCGGGCGTGCGCAGCGGCAACAAGGTCAATATCCGCTACATCGACTCGGAAGACCTCGCCAAAGAAGGCACGGCGCTTTTGGCCGATGTGGACGGCATCGTCGTTCCCGGCGGCTTCGGCAACCGTGGCATCGAAGGCAAAATCCTCGCGGTGCAGTACGCGCGCGAACACCGCATCCCCTACCTCGGCATCTGTCTGGGGATGCAAATCGCGGTGGTGGAATTTGCGCGACACGTTTTGGGGCTTTCCGGCGCGGGCAGCACCGAATGGGACGACAAGGTCGCCGACCCGGTGGTGGCGCTCGTCACCGAATGGGTCAATGAGCGCGGCGAAACCGAACAGCGCGACGCGCACACCGACCTTGGCGGCACGATGCGCCTCGGCGCACTGCCCGCACGGCTCAAATCCGGCACGCAAATCGCCCGTATCTACGGCGCGGAAATCATCAACGAGCGCCACCGCCACCGCTACGAAGTGAACAGCCATTACGAAAAACGCCTCGAAGACGCGGGGCTCATCATCTCCGGTCGCTCCGAAGACAACGGTCTGGTGGAAGTGATTGAGCTGCCGGAGCATCCGTGGTTTATCGCCTGCCAGTCGCACCCCGAATTTACCTCGACCCCGCGCAAAGGCCACCCGCTGTTTGAATCCTTCATCCGCGCCTGCCGCGCCCAACACGACGGAGCAAACTCATGAACCTCTGCGGCTTTGAAGTCGGCAACGACCGCCCCTTCTTCCTCATCGCCGGGCCCTGCGTGATTGAATCCGAAGCGCTGGCGCTCTCCACCGCCGAAACCCTGAAAAAACTGACCGACCGCCTCGGCCTGCCCTTCATCTACAAATCCTCGTTTGACAAGGCCAACCGCTCCTCCGGCACGAGTTACCGCGGCCCCGGCATCGCCGAAGGCCTGCGCATCCTCGCCAAAGTCAAAGCCGAAACCGGCGTGCCGGTCATCACCGACGTCCACGAAGACACGCCGCTTGATGAAGTCGCGTCCGTGGTGGACGTGCTGCAAACCCCCGCCTTCCTCTGCCGCCAGACCAACTTCATCCACAACGTCTGTAAACAGGGGCTGCCGGTAAACATCAAAAAAGGCCAGTTCCTCGCGCCGTGGGATATGCGCCACGTCGCCGACAAGGCGAAAAGCACTGGCAACCAGCAGATTATGCTGTGCGAACGCGGCGTGAGCTTTGGCTACAACAACCTCGTCTCCGATATGCGTGCGCTTGCCGTGATGCAGGAAACCGGTTGCCCGGTCGTCTTTGACGCCACCCATTCCGTGCAGTTGCCCGGCGGACAAGGCACGTCCTCCGGCGGGCAGCGCGAATTTGTGCCGGTACTGGCGCGGGCGGCGGTAGCCGTCGGCGTCGCTGGCCTGTTCATGGAAACCCATCCCGACCCCGATCGCGCCCTCTCCGACGGGCCGAACGCCTGGCCATTGGGAAAAATGCCACTGTTGCTAGAACAACTGATGGCGCTTGACAACGTCGCAAAATCAATCTGATAAGGAGCATATGATGAGCACAACCGTTGAAACCGTAAAAGCCCTGGAAATCCTCGACTCCCGTGGGAATCCGACCGTCCAGGTCACCGTAACCCTCTCTGACGGCGCCAAAGGCACTGCAGGCGTCCCCTCCGGCGCGTCCACCGGCTCGCGCGAAGCGCTCGAACTGCGCGATGGCGACAAAGGCCGCTACCTCGGCAAAGGCGTCACCAAAGCCGTCGCCAACGTCAACGACAAACTCGCCCCGGCACTCAAAGGCAAAGCCATTGACGACCTCGCCGCGCTCGACAAAATCATGCTCGACATGGACGGCGACGACTTCAAGAAAAACCTCGGCGCCAACGCCATTCTCGGCGTCTCCCTCGCCCTCGCCCACGCCAAGGCCGCCAGCCTGAAAAAACCGCTGTACGAAGTGCTGCACAACACCACCGGTTACACCCTGCCGGTGCCGATGATGAACATCGTCAACGGCGGCGAACACGCCGACAACTCCGTGGATATTCAAGAGTTTATGATTATGCCCGCAGGATTTAACAGCTTCCACGAAGCGCTGCGTGCCGGCTCCGAAATCTTCCACACCCTGAAAAAAGTGCTGCATGACAAAGGCCTCTCCACCGGCGTCGGCGACGAAGGTGGCTTTGCCCCTGACCTCGGCTCCAACGAAGAAGCGCTGCAAGTCATCATGGAAGCCATCGCCAAAGCGGGCTACAAGGCAGGCGAACAAATCTACCTCGCCCTCGACGTCGCCGCCTCCGAACTCTACGAAAACGGCAAATACAACCTGGCGTCTGAAAACAAAACCTTCACCTCCGCCGAATTTGTCGATTACCTCGCAGGCCTCGTTGAGCGCTACCCGATCGTCTCCATTGAAGACGGCCTTGATGAAAGCGACTGGGACGGCTGGAAAATACTCACCGACAAACTGGGCGGCAAAGTGCAGCTCGTGGGTGATGACCTCTACGTCACCAACACCCGCATCTTCAAAGAAGGCATCGAAAAAGGCATCGCCAACGCCATCCTCATCAAGCCGAACCAAATCGGCTCGCTCTCCGAAACCCTGCAAGCCATCAAAATGGCCGAAGATGCACACTACGCGGCAATCGTCTCGCACCGCTCCGGCGAAACCGAAGACACCACCATCGCCGACATCGCGGTTGCCACCAGCGCCACCCAAATCAAGACCGGCTCGCTCTGCCGCTCTGACCGCGTCGCCAAATACAACCGCCTGCTCACCATCGAAGCAGAATTGGGCGACAAGGCCAAATACGGTGGCAAAGCCGCGCTGCTTGGCAAAATCAAAGGATGATCAAAAAATCCATCGTCTATCTGATGCTGCTGGCGCTCGTCGCCGTGCTGGGGATGGTAAACCTCTACCTCTGGCACCTTGAGCGCAACACGCGGCATCGCATCGCCGACCTGCAAAAGCAGGTCGGCTTGCATTTGCGCGAAAACAAAATGCTCAACGACCGCAACGACGCGCTGCGCATCGATGTGGAAAACCTGCGCTCGCCCGACTCCTACTACGCTTACGAAGAAAAAGCGCGCGAGGACTACGGCATGATCGGCAAAAACGAAACCTACTTCGTCCTGCCGGACAGCGAAATCGCCAGCATCCCGGACATCCCCGGCCTCGCCGAAAAAGAACGCCGCCGCGCCGCGCCTGGAGTCATCACGACGCCCCCCACCCTGCCCGCCAACACACAACAAATCGCCAAACAGCTGGTTCTGGAATCCGTTGAAGACGGGAATGAAGACGAAGAAAACGGCGATACCACCGCCCCTACTCCTGCCAACAAGGACGTCGAACAAATCCCGGTCACCCCCGTGCCGCTACAACTCGAATCGCTGCAACAATAAACGCGCCAAAATGGCGCGTTTTTTATTATCGGCGATGGCGATAACCCCTTACTTTTTCCCTTCGTCAAATTGTGCTTTCCAGAAATCCCGGCTGGTAAATTCGGCATAACTTTTACGATACATTTGCTGCAATTGCTGGCGTTGCGCCAATAATTGCCACACCGCCTTGCAATAGCGCCACAAATAAGCAAAGAACTTGCGTTTGTCATGCTGCAAAAAGAAACCGCGATGCGTCGGCGCATGGACATACAGCACCTTTCTAAAGCGGAACGTTTCCTGCAATCTACCGCCCCAGCCTTTGAACTGACGCACATAACCCTTGTGGAAAAAACACTGCGGCAACAAATGACCATTCAGAGTCAAACGCGATGCCAACCGCCGCCATTTGCCACCGGGCAATCCTTCGGGATGCGCCTGCATATAAACATCGAGCGGAATATCCTGCATTTTCTCCGCCGCCGCCAATGCGCCTATCGTTTTGCGGCGCTCGCTCATATCCATATTGTTACGCCAATAATCATCACCCTTGCACACATCTTCCATCGCCATAATACTCGCCAGCGCCGTATCATAATGATAGGTAAGCAAATTGCGGGCGGCCATGATGGCGGTAATACGGAGCAAAGTGGAAATATGGTCATCCACAAATCCGTGGAAATATTGCATCAGGTGATAGCGCGTATCCAGATAGGCCGGTACGGGTCCCTGTTTCAGTGCAAAATCGCCCTGCCAGGAGGAAATACCGTTCAGGGTAATGGTATGGAATTGGTGGGCGAGACCAAAACCGACATCATCGCCGCGCACAAAATAAGGGAAAGCGTAATGTTTGACTTCTGCCAGCGGAAAGGCAAAGAACCACCAGCCGCCATAATCAATCTTTTCTTCCAGCTCATTGAACAGCAGATTATCCACCTCGCGCAAATCCAGTCCGCTTTTCAAGCCCTGATAATGCCCCTTGAAACGGGCGCCATTTTCATGCTGGCGATACGGCTCGGCCTCATGCAGCATCGCCCCGGCGACGCACAGGGCGGGGTCTCGCGCGTATTGCAGCAGCATCAGCGTCCGCTTGATGCCTTCCACATCGCCGGAGGCATCATCATCCATAAAAAGGCAATGGGTATAATCGCCCGCATCTTCCAGTTCCATCAGACCACGGGTAAAGCCACCGGCGCCACCCAGATTGCGGTTGGGAATAATGCGGATACCGGTCGCGGGCATATCTTCCGGGAGGACAAGATTATTGCTGTTATCAACCACGGACAGGCTGATTTGCGCGCCATATTCCGGCAATTCCAGCAATTCCTGTTGCAGGCGGCGCAGCGCGGGCAAGACATATTGCTGACGGTTGAAATGGGTAATGACGATACCGAGCTTAATGGAATGCTGCGGTGCGGTAGTGCTCATAAAGCGGAAATCGGTAATTTCGCTGATGCCCAGCGCCTCGATTTCAAAAAAGAGCATTCCGTCTTCCAGCGAATTCCAAAATGCGAGTGGCAAAGCGACTTCCCTTTCTTCCTCGTGCGTCAGATAGGTTTCATCGACAATAGTGGTAGTGAAATGCAGGCGATGCAATTTCCAGCTGATTTTGATGCGGCCACGGAAGCGAATGGCGAATTGCAGGTCTTCAATCGTGGTATGGCGTTTCAGTTTGCCAACGCTGATGCTGTTGAAATAAGTATCGGCGCCAATCTTGCCGCGCGGCTCCAGGGTAAAGCGCGCATCGTGGATATTCAAATCCACGTATTCATTGAGGCGGAAATAGAGTTCTGCTTCCGTGCAAAGGCCAATTTTCGGAAAGACGCTGTTTTGGATGGTATAGAGCATGGGAATTTACCTGTGAAATGCGTGATGCGCCGTATGAAATCGCGCCATATGAATGAACCTGTCGGAGAAAGGTCTCTGTTTATGAAAGGGGGCGATAACGGCGCGGCTAATGTACTGCAAGCCCCCCGGCGGGGCAAGCGGCGACAGGGCGACGAAGAACACGCCAAAAGGGCATGACCTTATAAAAAAACGTCCTTTCCGCCGCCGCAAGCGCTCCCCTATAATGCGGGTGAACCCACCGTAACGAAAAGGACATCCCATGCCAGACCACCACCCGCAACCCCAGCCCCTGCCCGAACCGCGCCGCGAAAAACCGCAGCAAAAGCACCTCTTCCCCGCGCTCATCACCGCCGCGCTGGTGATTGGCCTCGGCGGCTGGGGACTGACCCATTTTTTTGACGATGGCAACAGCGGCGGCGTCCCCGCCAGCACCGCTGCCGACAACCTGACCCAGGCGGAAAAAGACGCCCGCGCGCAGCAATTTGCCGCCGTGCCGCGCTATGCGCTACGCCGTCTGGACGCGACCGAGGCGCGCAGCGTCATCCAGAACCTGCCGCTGCCGGACGCGCAAAAAGCGGCGCTCACGGAAAACATCGCCCCCGCCACGCCCGCTGGCCAGACGCAACCGGCGCAACCCGCCTGGGAAAACGGCGGGCAGCAGATGGTGGAGCTGGTGCTGTGGGACAACGTCGCCGAAGATGGCGACGTGGTGCAGGTCAGCTCGCTCGGCTACAGCCAGACCATCACCCATGCGCCGCAGACCGTTTACTTCCCGGCGCAGTACGACGTCCCCGTCACCATCACCGGCATCCACGACGGCGGTGGCGGCATCACCCTCGGCTTCACCGGCTCCGGCCAGCCGGTGTCGCTGCCGGTCATGGCGGAAGGCCAGGTCATCAGCCTCTACCTGCAATAAGCCATGAACGCGATTTACCGCCTGCTGCCGCTGTTGATGTTCGTCTGCCTCTGTCTGATGCTGTGGCAGTACGTCTCCGGCGCGAAAGACGGCATTCTCGACTTCCTCGCCGCCATCCGCTGGTATTTGCTGGCGGCCTTCTTCCTCATGCTCGCCCTGCTGCGCGCCGTGTGGCTGCACGCGCACGACCGCGCCCCCGACTGGATTTACCGGATCATTCCCATGGACATACTCGACCGCCTCAGCAACCGCGCCGATATTGAAGAAGCCGCGGACAAACTCGACAAAGAAGCCATCCTCCTTGACGCAGAAGCGGTGAAGGCGCGGCTGCAAAGCCAGGTCGTCGGCCAGGACCAGGTCTGCCATGACCTCGCCTGGCAACTGCGCCGCCGCCTTGCCCTCACCCAGCGCAACAAGCCCGTTGGCGTTTTCCTCTTCGCAGGCCCCCTGGCACCGGTAAAACCTGGCTTGCCAAGGTGGTGGCGCAGACATTGGGGCGCAAACTGCTGCATTTCGACATGACCCAGCACGCCGCCGGCGCCTACAGCGCCTCGCAACTGTTCGGCATGGCGCGCGGCTACGTCGGCTCGACCAGCTACGGCGCGCTCACCGCCGGCCTGCGCGACTACCCCGAAGCGGTCGTCCTCCTTGATGAAATCGAAAAGGCACACCCGGACGTGCTGAAAAAATTCCTCACCGCCTGGAACGACGGCTTTGTCACCGAAGCCTCCGACGGCAAACAGATTGACAGCAGCCACGCCATCTTCATCCTCACCTCCAACGCCGCCACCGACCAGCTCGCCGACCTGCAACAAAGCCTCGGCCACGACCCGGACGCGCTGCGCAGCGCCTCGGTCGCCACCCTGCGCGAGCAGGGCTTTGCCCCCGAAGTGCTGAACCGCATCGACCGCATCTTCGTCTTCGCGCCGTTCAGCGGGCTGGACATCGCCCGCGTCTGCGCGCTGGAAATGGAGCGGATGATTAACGGCTACGGCCTGAAAGTGGCGGGCAAGGGCATCGACCCGCAAATCATCATTGACCTGATGGAGCGCTACAAACGGATGGGGCGCGCCGCCAGCAGCCGCGACCTGGTGCGCGCGCTGGAAGAATCCATCGCCGACTCGCTCATCCAGGCGAAAGAGCGCGGCTTTGACACCATTGAACTCAAGCGCGAAAACGGCAAAGTCACGGCGAAAATGCACCGCAGCCAGCATCACATCATCCCCAACCCGCGGAGCGGCTCGTGAGCCGCATCCGCAGCCGTCGCAGCCTGTGGGCGCGTTCCGCCAACTACCGCCGCCTTGCCTGGACGACCGGCTTCCTCGCCCTCATCGTCCTCGTCGCGCTGAACCGACAGGCGGCGACACCCGCCGCGCCGCCGCCACCTGCTACTCCCGCCGCAACCGCGACCAGCACGCCCGCCCCCGCGCCAAACACGGCGCAATACACACCGCCGCCGAAAACCACGCCTGCCCCCGACACCCGCAGCGCCGAAGATCGCGTCGCCGAAGCGGTGCACCGCTCGCAACAGGGCGGCAACAGCCGTGGCGGCAGCGATGTCGGCGTCCTGAAACCGCTGACGGACGACACGGCAGACAATACGACAAACAACACCGCAGCGCAGACCACCATCCTCGACCCCAACAGCGACCGCCTGGAAGACTACCCGCTGGCGGAAAAACCCTGGAGTGAAGCGCTGCGTCTTTCTCCGGCAAGTAGCGGTTTTAACGTGTATTACTTCATGGAAGGTGATATGCGCCGCCTGAGCGTTGCCAACCCTTATCACTCGGATGCGCCCGGCTATTACATGAAGGATGCCAAAAAATTCCAGGAAAGCCTGCGTATGCCGTCGTTTGATGCTCTTGCCGATCTCTGGAAAAGAGAATCGCGGCGGCGTATCGGATATGAACACGTTGGCAGTATCAAACTCCAGTTTGACCATCACAGCCGGATCAAAAACATCCCCGGTGAAGACCTTGCCGCCTGCTGGAGCGGCAAAATTCAAATCCATAAAAGCGGCTACTACCAGTTCACCATGAAAGAAACCGGTGGTGGTTCTGCCGTGCGCATCCTCATTAACCGCCATCGCATTTACGAAGGACAACAAAACAGCAGCACGCGCGTCTGGCTTGATTCCGGCAATTACCGCCTGGACGTTGAATACGTCAGCAATCTGCCAATCGGCGATTTTGCGCTGGCAATGGGTTTGGCCGACGACCCGACCTTGCAGCGCTGACCGGATTTTGCATGAACCGCCGCAGACACCGTCCCCGTTTGGATCGCCGCCTCATCGGCTTCATCGTCTGCCTCGCCCTGCTCACCGCGCTCGCCTTCAGCCACCAACACGCGCGGCAATCCCCGCCGCTTCCCGTCACGACCGCCCATTTTGCGCCGCCGGTCGTCGCGCCCCCGCCGCCCCCCAAACCCGCCGCGCCCAAACCCCGGCTCGTCCCTGTCAGCGGCAACCGCCTGCAAGACCTGCCGCCCGCCCCCAACCGCTGGAGCGCCGTCATTGATGCCCGCGTCCCGGAGCGGGGCTTCAATGCCTACTACCTCACCCACGGCAGTCCGGCACGTCTGCACCGCGCCTACCATCCCTACAACATGGACAGGCCGGACGGAAGTTCCGTCGCGTGGGCGGCCATTGGCCAGGACAGGCCGTCGCTTGCCGGTTATGCCGACCGCTGGCTCGACCCGGGACGGCTGGTCGCAGTGGAAAACCGTGGCAGCATCCGCATTGATTACGCCGAAAACGAATTTCACAACATCCCCGCCGAAGATTTCGCCGCCTGCTGGCTCGGCCATATCCACATCACCCGCGGCGGCTACTACCAGTTCAACCCGGAGGGTGGCGGCCTCTCCCGCATCATCCTCGACCGTCACCTCATCTACGACAGCCATACGGAGAAAACACCGCAACCCGTATGGCTTGAGCCCGGCACATACCTGCTTGAAGCGGAATTTTTGAGCTATCACCACGTTGTCTCCTACCGCCTCGGCCTGGCGCTGGACACCACCCGCCCCCGCCCGAATTCCCCCTGACAGACAAGGAGTAAGTACCTATGCCATCCCGCAAAACCCTGACCATTGTTGGCATTGTCGCCGCCGTCGCCATCACCCTGTGGCTCGTGTTCGCTTTCATGAGCAACGCGCGCGAACAGTATCTGCTGCGCCAGTTCGACCTCGACCCCGCAGAGTACACGCTGAAGCCGCCGCCGAAGCGCCACGTTGTCAAGCGCGAGCTGGTCCGCATCCCCATCCTCACCGCTGACGGGGGAGAATCCGGCAAGGGCCCGGCGCTGGACGACTATCCCGTGGCAAGCGCCGGCAGCAGCTGGAGCGATGCGCTGGGTGCGGAAGCACCGCCCGCCGGGCTGTATAGCGTCTATTATCTGACCAGCGGCGACCCGCAGGACATCACAATCGGCATCCCGCAAGATGCCGACGCGCTGGAGCGCAGCCAGGGGCGCGGCAAATCGCATACCCCGGATGAAGCGCGCCCACCGCTGGCGGACTTTGCCGAGCTGTGGCGCGATGAACCCAACCGACTGGTCGCCATCGAAAAAGTGCCTGCCATCGACCTTCACTTTTCTTACAACGCATTGCATGGTATCCCCTCGCAGGATTTTGCCGCCTGCTGGATCGGCACACTCACCATCCGCGAGGCCGCCACCTACGAATTTACCCCGGATTTGAGCTGGGCCAGCGCGCGCATCCTGCTCAACCGCCACCGCCTCTTTGAGGGCAGCAACCAGAAAGAAACCGTGCCGGTCTGGCTTGAGCCGGGCGATTACACCCTCGAAGTGGAATACCTCAACAACTGGCACACCACCGATTTTGCCGTCCACATCAAAAAAACCACCCCGACCCCGTGAGGCCGCCCATGAAAACACCCCAGAAAAAAATCTCCGGCACTTTCCGCATCCCGCTCTACCTTGTCGCCGGTGCCATCGCTTACATATTGGTGAACCTGCTGCTGGAAATCTGGTTCAGCGGCGAGGGCGTCGTCTTTTACTCGCGCAAAGAACACGAGCTCCCGCCCGCGCCTGCGGCAGAAGCGCCGCCCCAACTGGCCGACATACCCACCGCGACCAGTTGGGGCAAAGTGCTCAATCCGGGCAGGGTCATCCCGGAAAAAGGCTTTGACGTCTGGTACCTCACTACCGGCAACCCGGACGACGTCTCCCACCCCGTGCGCGAACGCGGCATCAACCTGCAAAAAAGCGCGGCAGGCCCGGTGCGCTTTTCCATGGAAGGCCTGACGAACCGCTGGGCATACGAACCGGAGCGGCTGATTGCCAAAGAGCACGTCAATCATATCCGCGTCCATTACGCCTACGACGAATTCAAGCGCATCCCCTCGCCCGATTTCGCCGCCTACTGGGTCGGCTGGCTCAATATCCCCGAACGCGGCGAATACGAATTTGTCCCCGAACACTCCTGGGCCAGCGTGCGCATCCTCCTCGACGGCCACTGCATCTACGAAGGCCACGAGCAGCGCGACAGCCGCAGCCTGCACAGCGTGCAACTTGAGCCTGGCCGCTACCTGCTCGAAGTGGAAATGGCGAACAGCTGGCACACCACCGACTTCGGCCTGACCGTCAATTTACTCAAGGAAGCGCCATGAACCGCCGCCAGCGCACCGCCCTCACCGTCCTCGCCGTGATGTGCGTCGTGGCCGCCGCGGCCTGCGCGGGCATTTGGCATTACCACGACGACATGGGCCGTTACCTCGTCCGCCGTGCCATCGCCGACGCTGCCGCCACACCGCAACCGCCCGCCGCCACAGAAAGCGATTACCCAACCCTGCCGCTGGAAAGCGCGCTGACACACGCCCCGGCGCAGCCGCTGGACGCCTTCCCGCTGACGGAGCGCACCTGGGGCGATCGCTTCAACCCCGACGGCAACCTCCCCGACACGGGCTACACCGCCTGGTACTTCGACAGCGATGACCCGGCCACCGCGGCGGTACCAGAAAACAGCGCCGCCATCGCCCTGAATTACGAATATAACGAACGCTACCACACCCCCGCTGCCCGCCTCGGCGCGTACTGGGCCGGTACCCTGCACGTGCCGGAAAAAGGGCGCTACGTCTTCCTCCCCGACGTCCATCAGGGGCGCGTCCGCGTCCTGCTCGACCGCCACGTCCTGCTGGCAGACACCGCCCCCGGCGACCTTGCCGCCCCGGTAGTAGTGGAACTGGAAGCGGGCGACTACCGGCTGGAGACCGAATACCTCAACTTCAACTGGCGGGCTGCCCGCTTCCAGCTCGACATCCTCGCCAACCCCGCCATCTTCGACAGCGCCCGCCTCACCGCCCTCATCGCCGCGCTCAAACCGGCGGCACAGCCCGAAGGCATCCGCGCCCGCCTGAAAAACCGCATCGCGCCCCTGGCGGCGAACAGCGAAAACTACGCCGCCGCCCTGCACGGCGCGCTCGGCGACAAAAACCGTGTAACCCTGCACGCGCCGCCGGGCGACGCGCCCTACATCCTCTGGCTGGCGGGCGAACACGCGGTGAACTGGCACATCGAAGGCCGCCTGCCGCAACTCGTCATCCACAACGCGCGCAGCCACGTCGCCGCCGACATCCCCGCGCTCATCTGGACGGGCGCCTTCAGCCAGCGCAGCGATAACGCCCGTTGCCGCTGCGGCACGCCGCAAGGCTGGCGCTGCGACATTGACGCCGGCCAAAACCTCACCGCCCTTGCCGCCGAAATCCGGCGCATCAGCGGCCAGTCCTTGCGCGGCTTTGCGCACGACCTGCGCAGCAGCCAACTGCACCTTGAGCCACAATTTGCCAGCAACATCGACGCCATCGCCGCGCAGCAGGCATTACAACAGCAGCAGGCCGAACGGCGCGAAAACTGCGCCGCCGCAGAAGACCCTCCGCACACCACCCGCGCCTACGACCGCAATACCCCGTCGCTTGCCGCCTGGCCATTGGTGACGGATGGCTGGGGCGCGCAGCTCAACCCCGGCGACGCCGTCCCGGCAGAAGGCTTTGCCGTGTGGTACCGCGACCGCCGCGCGCCGCAGCACACCTTCACCGAAACCACCGACCGCATCTACCTCGACAACCCCAAATACGGCATCGCGGACGAACACCTCGACGCCTACTGGGCAGGCAAAATCCATGTGCCGGAGGCGGGCGCCTACCAACCCGTCAGCAAAACCACCCCGGCTGAACTGCGCATCCTGCTCAACAAACACGACATAAGCGCAAATGGCGGCGGCGGAAACCGCCCCCTCCATCTGCAAGCAGGCGACTACCTGCTTGAAGCCGAATACCGCAGCCACGACGAACAGGCGGGACTCTCGTTCGCCCTCGTCCGCATTGACGACGGCGACAAACACGATGATGACCGCCTCGCCGCCGCCATCGCCGCGAAACACCTGCCCGCCAATACCGTTGCCCATGCCACCGTCATCGACGTGGATTTCGTCCCGCGCGACCAGCGCTTCACCCTGCGCGCGCCGCGCGACGACCGCCCTTACATCCTCTTCCTCGACAGCCATGTGGACATCGACTGGACACTGCAGGGACGCGCACCGCTGCTCGTCATCCGCAGCGGCAGCGGACGCGGCGCCATCAGCGACATCAGCGATGATGCCGTCCTGCACTGGACGGGACGCCTGGACGAAGGCATCGCCGACAGCGCCCCCTACGGCTGCGGCTGCGACGCCCGCGGCCTCGTCTGCCGTCACGAACGGCGCGAAAGCCTGCGCGACACCGCCCGCCGTATCAAAACCGTCAGCGGCTTCCCGCTCAAGGGGGTGAGCAACCGGATACACGAAGACAGCATCGCCATCCCGCAAAAAGCGGTGAACAGCGAGACCCTCGCCATCGACGATAGCATCTGGCAACAACTGCGCGCCCTGCGCCAAAGCTGCGAGCGCAAACGGCACGACGACTTTGCCCGCCTGATGCAGACGGGGCATTGATAACACCGGCCCGCACGCAGGATATTGGCGACCGCATCCCGTTGCCGCGCCATTCGCCATTCCCGCCAAACCCGGTAAACTGCCCGCATTCCCAAATTCAAAGGACACCCCATGAACAACAGCCTTTCCGACAACTTCCAGCGAGCACTGCGCTTTACCCTCAAGTACGGCAATATCTGCCATATCCTGCTGATAGCCGCCATTTTCTGCATCAGCGATGCCGTCAGCATCACTCATCTGCTGACGTATCGCCGCAGCAGCGGCATGACCATGCTCCTGCAACTCGCCCCCGCGCTGCTCATGACCTACAAACTGCTCGACAATGCCGCCCGCCTGCGCCTCGGGCTGGATGGCGAACCCGTGCCATTGACGCCGACCAGCGTCATCGGCGCCGAACTGCCCTGGGGAATGATTGCCCTGGGCTTTGTCCTCGGCGTGCTGGCGGGCATCATCGGCGCCTATCTACAAATCTTCCGTCCCGAACTCATCTACGTCCTGCTCATACTCTTGTTCGTCACCATTTTTGCCCTGAATCCGGTGGTCACGCTGGCCGTGCTGAAAGCTGAATCCTCTGTCGCCGCCTTTTCGCCACGACAATGGCGCGACGCCATCAACGACATGGGCGTCAGCCGCTATTTCGCCTTGCTGGGCATAACCGGCGCCATGCTTGCGGTGACATTTCTACTGATTTATGTCGGCATCGCCCCGGCCATCAATGCCAAGCTGGAAAGTGCGCTGTTCGTTCAAGCATACGGCGGAAGCGAAACCTTTTCCCTGCCCGTATTCATGTATTTTTACTATTTCCTCGTCAATGCCATTATCGTCGCCATCACCTTTCTTAACCAGCATTTCTATGCCAGTTCCTGGCCGCGCCAGGATAACAAGGACCCGCATATCCTCTATGGCTGAATGAGCGGCGGCGAAAACCATATAGCACCCGCCGCCCCATTTCTTTAATTTCATACCGCTGCCCGTATTTCTCAAACCCAAAGGACGACCCCATGAACGACAGCATCATTGGCAACCTGTTCGGAAACACTTTCCGCGCGCTGCGCTTTAACGTCAAAATCGGCAACCTGATTTATTTCGCCATCGTCGCGGGCTTTTTCGCCTTCGGCTACATCGTTAGCATTGAGGCGCGTTCGGCACAGCGTGCCAGTTTTACCCGTATGGCAGCGCAGGAAAGCAACAATATTCCGGCGCTATTCGTCAATTTTCTGCTGCTCTTGGCATTACTGGCCTTTATCAGCAAAATTCTGGATAACAGCGCCCGTATCCGCGCGCTTGCCGATGAGCACGTACCCATTGATCCATTCAGCATGATTGATATGGGCGCAGTCTTTCGCTTCTTTGGCATACTGGTCGTAGCATATATCTCCCTGCGTATTCTCGACAATACCCTCCGTCTATATCCCTATCAATCCTTCCGCGTTTCCATCGGGGTGCTGGTTTTCCTAATCCTTTTTTTCCCGCTGGTCTTTTTGTCCCTGCTACAACAAGAATCCGTCAGCGCCGCATTGCATCCCCGTGCCCTTGCCAGGGCTTTCAACAGCATTGGCATTATCCGTTATCTGCTGATGCTCATCATGAGTGGCGCTGTTTTTGCCGCCATGTTTTATTTCCAGCTCTATAAATCGGGCGATTTAATGTGGCGGGCAATGGGTTATGCCAGACCGGGCAGCTACTTCGCCTCCATTCCCCTTTACATCATGGTCTTTCTGATTTGCTACGGTTACACCTTTGTGCTTTTCTTCAATTATCACTTTGTCGCCTATGGCTATCCCGTTGAAGACACCAGCGATGATGACATGGATGAAGCTGAGCAACAGGCCATTGCGGCAACGCTTGCCGGCAAGACATCCCTGCCGGAAAAAAATGGCGAAATTGCCAAAGACCTCCCGCCCGATTTCAGCCTGCTGGCAGACGCCGACACCAGCGGCATGGAGATCGGCACGCAAAAAGCCTTCGCCCTCGCCCTTGCCCGCGCCGACACGCTGCTCGGCAGCAACAAAATCGACGCCGGCCTCGCCCTGCTCGCGCCGTATGCCGACGGGGCGCACGATGCCGCCGCCTACTTCCCCGCCTACCGTCGCATTTACGCGCTCAAGCCGGAATACGAGCTGCTACAACGCCTCGCCGCGGCCGCCGCGCACGGCCACGCGCCGAGCTTCGACCTCATCCGCCCGGAGCTCGAACGCATTGACCCGACGACCCTGCCCGCCGACCTCATTTATCCGCTGGCGCAGTTCGCCGCGCGGCAGCAGCATTACCCGCTGGTGCTGACGCTGACACGCGGCTTCGCGCAACAGCATCCCGACCATCCGCAGCTCATCGACAATTACCTCCTCGCCGCACGGGCGCTCGCCAAAACCGGCCACGCCGACCGCGCGCAGCAGTTGCTGACGCAGATGCTCGCCCGCTTTGCCAGCCATGAAAAGGCGGCACAAATCCGTGCCACGCTGAATTTGTTGCAACAGCAGGGCTGAATCGCCGGTGACGGTGAAAATCCATATTGCACCCACCGCCCCGCTTTTTTAATTTTTGTACCATTGCCCGCATTTTTCTACCAAAGGATTACTCATGAACAGTATTCCGCAAAATATGCTTCATGCGCTACGTTTTACGGTCAAATTTGGCAATCTAGTCTATATCCTGATTACCGGACTTTTTGTTGCTGTTAGTTTTAATATATTTTATAAACAGCAATTTATGCAACAACTGGGAAAAACCTACGCCTTTTCCATGAAAGCGTTTCTATTTTTTCTCGCAATCGCCTTTATTATTTTTTTTCTGCAAGATTCTGGACAATGCCGCCCGGATAACTTCAGGCCTGAAAGACGAATTTGTACCCATCACTCCCACTAGCATCACACCGCTATTGCGTTCCATCCATCTTGCTTTGGCATTTGTATCGCTTGCCTATCTCATTTTCTTCATCCCCCGCGTTATTTATATCTCATTAGCGGTTTTTATTACCCTACTAGTTATCGTCGCACTGCTCCTGTTTATCCTCGCACCTGCCATGCTGCTCGCGACAATCACAGAGGGGAATACCAAAGCTGCATTTTCCTCACAGCGCCTGGGGGAGGCGATCTCTGAAATAGATACTGGCCGGTACTTTGCCATGACTGCTATCGCCTTTGCCATGTTTGCCGCTTATATCCTGACCGATTATTTTCTGATAGCACCGGCCATACAGCGAACGATAATGGGCGATCTCATCCAGCAATTCATGTCGGGCAAAGACGAACAATCGCTGACACTGCCAACTATTGTGCATATTTACAGCCTGATGACGGGCTTGATATTCATGACTGTCGCCTTTTTTACCCATCATTTTTATGCCTGCTGTTTTCCGCGTGAAGACAGCGACGACCCCGAAAGTTTTTCCTACGGCATGAACGCCGCCGAGATGGAATCCATCAGCGCCGCCCTCGCCGGACACGGCGTCACCCCGCCCACGGCGGAAGACAAAAGTGCCGTACCGGCGGCGGCAGCCGAAGCGGCTCCCGATTTCAGCCTGCTGGCAGACGCCGACACCAGCGGCATGGACATCGGCACGCAAAAGGCCTTCAGCCTCGCCCTTGCCCGCGCCGATGCGCTGCTCGGCAGCAACAAAATTGACGCTGGCCTCGCCCTGCTCGCGCCGTATGCTGACGAGGCGCACGATGCCGCCGCCTTCTTCCCCGCCTACCGTCGCATTTACGCGCTCAAGCCGGAATACGAGCTGCTGCAACGCCTCGCTGCAGCCGCCGCGCACGGCCACGCGCCGAGCTTCGAGCTCATCCGCCCGGAGCTTGAACGCGTTGACCCGGCGACCCTGCCCGCCGATCTGATTTACCCGCTGGCACAGTTCGCCGCGCGGCAGCGGCATTACCCGGTGGTACTGACGTTGACACGCGGCTTCGCGCAACAGCATCCCGACCATCCGCAGCTCATCGACAATTACCTCCTCGCCGCACGGGCGCTCGCCAAAACCGGCCACGCCGACCGCGCGCAGCAATTGCTAACGCAGATGCTCGCCCGCTTTGCCCATCATGAAAAGGCGGGACAAATCCGTGCCACGCTGAAGCTGTTGCAGGCACAATAGCCACCGCCCCGGCGGGCGTGTGGCCACCGCGCCCGCTTGGCACAAATAGCGCTTACAATGAACGCATCTTCATTCCAAAAACCAACCACCTGAAAACACGAAAGGATTTTCCATGCAAGACGACAACGCCCTCGGCTATCTCAACCGCAGCCTGCAATACCTCTTTCGCCCCGGCAATCTGCTCTACTGCGGCGCGCTGGCTGCCGTGTTTATCGCCCTGCGCTCGCTCGGCGAGGCGCGGATGGAAGGCGTTGGCACGCTCAACTGGTTCATCATCTTCGCCCTCATCGTCCTCTTCGCCTGCAAGATGCTCGACAGTATGCAGCGCCTGATGCACGGGCTGGAGCAGGAGCGCGTACCGCTGACCACCATCAGCAAACTGCCGAAAAATATTGCCATTGATGCCGCCGTTGCCATCGCCTTCTGCGGCGCCGTCGTCTTCCTGTTGCAACTGATGTTTACCGGCGACAGTCGCCCGACCCTGCTCAACCTCACCGGCGTCATCCTCTACGCCCTCACCCCCGCGCTCATCCTCAGCATCTTTCAGGGCGCCGGTTCGCTCGCTATCCTCAAGCCCGCTGCGTGGCGGCGTGCTGTCGCCGAAATCGGCGGCGCCGGACGCTACCTCGCCATCCTCGCCATGCCCTTCCTCTTTGCCGCGCTGGTACTGACCATCTACACCATGCTGGCGCAGACCCTCATCAGCGCCGAAGACCAGGCGCGCTACAACAGCATCAACGGCACCTACGGCGCCCCTGCCATCATCCAGCTCATCACCATCCTCCGCGGCATCATCTTCGCCTTCCTCCTCGCGCTGCCGCTCATCTACTTCTCCTGGTACTTCCCACCGCCGGAAGAAACCCTCGACCCCGACAACATCGACATCGACGAGCGCGAACTCGCCGCCCACATTGACATGGACGACGACCTGCTCGCCGAACTGAACCGCCTCAAGGCCGAAGAAGAACGGCACGCGCAACTCCAGCGGCGCGCGCCGCCGGTGGATCTCAACCTGCTGCGCGAGGCCGACACCGAAGGCATGAGTGCCGACGAACAGCGGCGCTTTGCCGGCGACCTGACCCAGGCGGACGTCCTCATCCGCCAGGGCGAAAACGAACAGGCGATCGCCCTGCTTGAGCCCTACGCCGACGGCCTGCACGATACCAACCGCTACCTGCCCGCCTACAAACGGCTGCACCAGCTCTACCGCCGTCAGGGGCGCGAAGACGCCATGCAGGCGATGGAAATGCGGCTGATTGAAGCGACGGCGAGCGGCAACCCCTACAGCTATCCCGCCATCCACCAAACGCTGGACGAAACCGGCGACGGCATCCTCCCCGCCGACTGGATATACCCGCTGGCACAAATCGCGGCGGGCAAACAGCACTACGACACCGTGCTCAACCTCACCCGCAACTTCGCCAAACACCACCCCGCCCACCCGCAGCTCGTGGAAAACTACTTCCTCGCCGCGCGCGCGCTGGCGAAAAAAGGCGAGAGCGACAAAGCCCAACAACTGCTGCAACAACTGCTCAAGCGCTACCCCGAGCACGCCAAGGCAACACAAATCCGCCGCACCCTCGAACTGCTGCAACAACGCACATGACCCCGCCCCGCCACTACATCGGCATCATGACCGGCACCAGCCTGGACGGCATCGACGCCGCGCTCATCCGCGAAACCGGCGGCCACTACCACTACCTCGCCCACCACGAACACCCCATGCCCGTCGCCCTGCGCGCCGCGTTGCAAGCACTGTGCCAGCCGGGCGACAACGAACTCCATCGCGCCGCCGTCGCCGCCTGGCAACACGCCGAAGCCAGCGCCGACGCCGTCGCCGCACTCCTCGCACAAACCGGCCTCACCGCGCACGACATCACCGCCATTGGCGCCCACGGCCAAACCGTGCGCCACAGCCCGGACAGCACCCCGCCCTACACCATCCAGTTGCAAAACCCGGCGCTCATCGCCGAACGCACCGGCATCGACACCATCGCCGATTTCCGCAGCCGCGACCTCGCCGCAGGCGGCCAAGGCGCGCCGCTGGCGCCGCTGTTTCAACGCGGCCTGCTCGGCGACCGCCCCGCCATCCTCGTCAATATCGGCGGCATTGCCAACATCAGCCTGATTGCCGCCGACCACTGCTCCGGCTACGACACCGGCCCCGGCAACGGCCTGATGGACACCTGGATACAACAACAGCGCGGCCTGCCCTTCGACGCGGACGGCGACTGGGCGCGCAGCGGCCAACTGCTGCCCGACCTGCTCGCCCGCTTCCTCGCCGACCCTTATTTTCACCGCGCACCGCCGAAAAGCAGCGGCCGCGACTACTTCCACCCGGAATGGGTGGCACGCCACCTGCTCGGCATCGAAGCGCCCGCCGACGTCCAGCACACCCTGCTCGCCCTCACTGCACGTACCATCTGCGACGCCATCCGCGCTGCCCGCCACCCCGGCGCAGTCTATCTCGCCGGCGGCGGCGCCAAAAACCGCTTCCTCATCGAACAAATCGAAGACGAACTCGCCCGCTTCGGCAAACATTGCGCCCCCTGCCCCATCCCGGCGCAGGCGCTGGAAGCCAGCGGCTTCGCCTGGCTCGCGGCGCAATTTACCGCCCGCCGCCCGCTGGAGCTCGCCGCCACCACCGGCGGCCAGACACGCATCCTCGGCGCGCTGTATCCCGCCTGAGAACCTGTTTAAAATCCCCCTCCCCTGCAGGGCGAAGCCCGCAGCGAGCGGGTTCCCACGCAAAATGCATCCGCATTTTGCGTGGGGCCCGGGGGAGGGTCGGGGAGGGGATGGAGGAATGTTGTTCATGAATCGAAATTCCGGTTTTTTCAATCGTTTGCTGCCCTCACCCCGGCCCTCTCTCGCTGCGCGAGCTGTTCCGGTCCCACGGGGAGAGGGGGCATATTGGCTGTTTTCCCGGTTTTCAGTTTCCTACACAAGCATACGAAAAATGCGGTTCTCCAAGATTTTAAACAGGTTCTGAGAACCTGTTTAGCGCCTGTTTACAAATCATCCGCAAGGCCTTGTAGGTTGACTTAGGCGCTATTTGCAATTCAGCAGAATAAGCCCCTCTCTCGCAGGGCGAACCCCGCAGCGGGCGGGTTCCGTGCGTAGGATGTGTGACGGCGTAGCCGACACGCACGCGGGAATTTGACTTCAACAAACGCGTGCGTGCCTGCGGCACACACCCTACAAATAATGGTGTAGCTCACAAAATCATCGCCACGCAACCGCATTGGCTTGGGCGTGTTTACGGCTGAATGGTAAACAGGCCTTAACCAAACCTACGAATGAAATCACCATGTTATGACCAATTGTAAATAGCTCCAAGGTGCTGTTTGCAATTTAGACCTTCCTCCCCCGCAGGGCGAAGCCCGCAACGGGCGGGTTCCGTGCGTAGGGTGTGTGGCGGCGTAGCCGACACGCACGCGGGAATTTGGCATCGGCAAACGCGTGCGTGCCTGCGGCACACACCCTACAAATAATGGTGTAACTCACAAAATCGTCGCCACGCAACCGCATTGGATTGGGCGTGTTTACGGCTGAATGGTAAACAGGCTTTAACCAAACCTGCTAATGAAATCATCATGTTATGGCCAATTGTTAACAGCACCTAGCGCGCAGTGCGTAACCCAACAACGGAATAGATTCGGCATTCAGCTTGTTGGGTTACGGCGCAAGCGCCTAACCCAACCTACGGTTGTCGTTTACGCGGATTCTTACACCCGCCCCGCTTCGCAGAAAAGCGCGGGAGTTGAATTGCAAACAGCCCTTAGCTGCTGAACAAGCGATTTGCCGCTCAAGAACGAAGCAATGACCTCTTGCCGCGCCTGTATCGCTTTGCCTTGATGGCATTGCCTGATTTACCGGCTGTTATGAAAAAAGGTTATGAACCTGTGCCGCATTGGAATTTCCCGCGGACTGCGGCCTTCGCTACCATGCCCGACACCAGACACATGGCCCAAACAGCGCTCACCGCTTGCCGGGCGTGGACAAACGGATTTCACCAACCAGCGGAGAAAATTATGGAAAAACGCGACGTATCGGCGCCAGGCGCGCTGCCCCATAACAGACTGGAATGGTCTTCTGCAAGAAGACAGAGACCTGATGACAACACCAAACGAAAGGAGCAAACCATGAACGAAGCGAATGACCTTCTTGAAGACCAAAAACTGTCCTGGATTTTAGAGGAATACCGGGATTGGGCCGAAAAAAACCAGTATGAATTTATTACTATCCATAATGGCAGGATGGGCGCCAATAACTGGCTGTCTGCGCACGCGAACAACGCCAAAATAAAGATAGAGATTCATGAAGGGAAGGCTCATGCCCGGTTTGAAACCGATGCTGAACCCTTAATACGACACCGCAGCATAAAAGCACTTGATGACGTGCCAGTGAGTGTAGAGACGCTTTTAGTATTCTATATCAGAGAAGTCATATCAGATCTGTCTCGTGATGTAAATTATCGCTTTTTCCCGAATCTTGTATGTAATGCCGTGTCTGTGGATGACAGTATTTTTGACAAAGATGATTACCTTTATGGTGGCATGGAGGATGATCCTTATTGGGATAATATGAAAAACGATCGCCTTTGCAACGACGGGGATGAGGAATTTTGGGATGATGAAGATGACTATCTTTGGGAGGACGAAGATGATGATACCTTTTGGGCAGACGATGATGATGACTAACAGGAGTATTGACGGACGGATTGCGCTACCCGCCTGGTACCGCCAAGAGCGTTATAAAAAAGATAGACAGACAGACTGTTCTTGCTGAACAAAGGTACGCAAAAATGAAGGTATATATTGATGAGTTCCTCTGCCATTTTTGACAAAGATGTCTTGCTTGCCGTGATTATTGGCCTGCTGGGTATATACATACTCCACGTCGATAGTAGCACGCCGGCAGACAATAATTATGGCGATCCCATAAAGATATATGCAACTGAAGGGCATGAGATAACTATTAAATTAGTACCTGAACCTACCAGTATGTCCAGATATTCTACTAGATATACAATAAGTCCATTCTTACACTATAATGACGAGACTTTTGACTGTTCCTGTTCAAAAACACCATGGTGTAACAAGGAGGTTTATAAAAAAATTAAAAAAATTCGCCTGCGTTCAGCAACAATACGTATTGCGGACGGCAAGATAAAAATACGGCATATTGGCGGCAAGCGCTATTGTCAAATAATAGACTGGGATTATCTTCTGCAAGAAGATAAAGAATTGATTGAAACTTTAAATAAGGGAAGAGACAATGGGTGGATTAACGCTTTTCTTTAAGAATCGAAAAGAATTTTTGATTTGGGCAAAAGAAAACAAGCTTGAGACTCTCAATAATGGTGGTACAAGTGCCGCTAATAAAGGAGGAAAAGCAAGTAAATGTTTGCTTGCCTTACCCAACTGAGAACAGGTCCGCTTATTTGATTTTTAACAAGGAGTAATTCATGCCTGATTATAAGAAACGGCAAACTGGAGAATCCAATCTCACTATTACGCCAGCACAAAAAGTAACCGAGGTTTTAGCCGTATTGGTAATCTTGTATATTGTTTATATCTTGATTACCAATGATATAGCCAGCGAAACCAAAACCGATGAAAATTACGGTGAGCCCAAGTCTATTATTGCAACAGAGAAACAGAAAATAGAAATAATTCCCTCGGTTGGACCGACCATGGTGAGCCGAATCCCTTATGGAAAGCAGTATGCTTTCGCGCTAATCTATAACAATGAGACCTTTGAATGTCATTGTACGCCAAGCATATGGTGCAACGACAAGGCGGTTAAAAAAGGAAAGTTTTACCTCAAATCGGCAACCATACGCATTGCCAATGGTCGGATAAAACAGAAGGCAGTCAAAGGCTACAGATATTGCAGGGTTACTGCATGGGAATATCTTGAATCTGACGATGAAAAATTCTTCTCACAATTCAAACAAGAACAAGGAGTAACTTATACTTGGTGATATTTAACATAGCCAAAGGTGAGCCAAAAAACTTTTCTCTTAGGCTAGTAACTGCGTTGACCACTAATTGTTGCAATAAAATACTTAGGCGTCATCAGATATAAACCTAATGCAGAAAAACTAAATCCTATAAACCAAAGTCGTTTTACAATTTAACAAGGAGCAAATTATGGCATCTATTACCCTGATTTTTAAAAATGCGAAAGATTTTTTTGCATGGGCAAAAAATAACAAAATAGAATTTTTAGCGGAAGGTGGTGCTAGCGCAAGTAGCAACACATTATCTAGTGGAGAAAGTTTATTATTTACTGATAAAGGAACTTTTGACAATTGGACAAATATGAGGCTTACATATGGATCTGGTCTTGTACAAAGCATAAATACCGTGGCCGATGCTCAACAAGCATGGTATCACTATAAAGGCAATACTGCCGCAGCCGCAAGCAGTAGTGCGCTTTCTGCAATGCTGGGGATGGTTCAGGTTACGCTTTCAGGTTTGTCTAGGGCTACAGATGATAACCAATTCACCCAACCGGTTGCCGATGCAGAATTGGGAGAAGTCTGCACAGCACTGGCATCAGGCCTAGCAGCTATCCCGGGCGCACAACCAATTGCTGCTTTGGCGGCTATTGTCGGATTGACTTATACCGCAATTAGTATGTTGACGGGAAAGTCAATGACTTTAGAAGAGCTGTTCTTTGGCTATCATCATGATGTGATTTGGGCATTCTTTGAACCGGGAATGCAGGTACCGCGAGATCCCAATGTTCCTATCTTTCATGAAAAAACAAAATTCGACGCTCTTGTCAAGAATGCAGGAGGAGCAAACATGGCAAAATGGATTCTTAAAGGATATATGGGCGAAGAAACAGGCATAGTAATTAATAGTGAAAATTATCAAGATATTCTAAGTCTCTTATATTATGGAAAATTCAGAGACAAAGATAATAATCCGATAGAAATGGGCGGATTTAAAATTACCATGCTGAATGACAGTACCCGCTATATTTTGGACAAGCTGCATGACAGCAAACATAGCGGGGATATTTCCACCGCCAAGGCCATTATTTATGCGCTGGAAAACCTGAATCCGCTGGCGGTATCCTATCCTACCAAGGAACTGAAAGCTGCTTATGACAGTATCAACCCGGATGATTATTCAGATGAGTGGGTTCAGGCAAGGGCATGGATGCTGCTTGAGTCTTTGGCGGAGAAATTCAAGGTTGACGACGACTATACGCTCAGGACGATCAATGCCATCCGGCAAGAATTTGGTATCCATGAAAGCGATAAAGTCTCTTTTGAAACCGGAGACAAGGAAACCAGCTTTTCCCGTGGTTCGGAGGGCGAAGGTCATCGCGTCATCTTCAATAACGGCAGCCAGGGTATGGAAGGCGGCGAGCGAAATGACATAATTTTTGGCAGCCCGAAAAATGATGTTCTGGTTGGCAATGGCGGCGATGACAAACTGGTAGCACTTGGCGGCAATGACACCCTCAAAGGGGGTGGCGGCAAGAATACGCTGAATGGCGGCAATGGCATGGATACTTACGTTTTCAATACCTCTGCCAAATTTGATGACACGGTCATTGATAGCGATGGGCGTGGCATTATCGAGATAGATGGCAGGAATCTGGCAGAAAAGCCTTTTACCAGCGTGCCTGGTGTGCGTAATGCCTGGTTCGTTTATATCAATGGCAACAAATGGAATGTTCTTTTGACGGCAGACGGCGATTTGGTATTCAATGAGCCCATCCTTGACAATCATTTTGTCATCCGTGGCTGGGCAAAAATGGAGAATGGCCGCATGGGCTTTGTCCTGCCGGAATACAATGACCGTGAGCCGAAAGAAGGCGGGCGCAGTGAAGGCGACTGGCATACGGAAATCATTGACAAGAACAATCATCCGGAGATGGACAAGTGGCGCTACGGTGAATATTACCCCCGCTGGTATGATCGCAATCCTGATGGCGTCATCAATGACGGCATTGCCGAGCAGGATTTTGCCGACGTGATCAACTACAGAAACAATAAGGAGAGCTGGCGAATTTTTGGCAAGGGCGGCAATGATGCTCTCGGCGGCAGCCCGAATAATGACCGTATTTATGGCGGTGAGGGTAATGACCTGATTGCCGGTGGCGGTGGCTCCGACATTATTGATGGCGGTCGCGGTGATGATTTTATTTATGCCAATTCAGATTTGACCGCACGGGAGCGCAGACGCCCGGATGAGCTGTGGGAAATGCCGAAATACGGGAAATCGGTCATTCAGGCAGGAACGACCTGGGGCGTCTATAAAGATAAAGATGACGTCGAGACAACAGATGGTATTTCTCCTACCAAAGAAGATGACGCCAAAACCGGCGGGGATTATCTCTATGGTGCTGATGGCAACGACGAAATTGTCGGCAGCAATCTCAATGACTTTATTTATGGCGACAAGGAGCATAATGAAGAACGGGATGGCAACAGCAGTTATGATGGTGTTGGCCGTGGCAAGGACGAAATTTATGGCATGGGAGGAGATGATTTTATTGAAGGCGGTGGAGAGGATGATTTTATCAATGGCGATGGTCTAACTTCGCCGGGACGCTTAAATAGCGTAAGTGCTGACAAGCATGGTCGCGATACCATCAATGGCGGCAACGGAAAAGACACGATTATTGGTGGTGGCAACAATGATACGATTCACGGCGATAAAGGCGATGATTTTTTGTTTGGCGACCAGTTAAGCAACGCTTCCATTTTGCCCGGCTACCAGCTTCCCCGTGAGTTTCAGGGTGAAGACAAAATTTTTGGCGATGATGGTGATGATGTCATGATGGGCGGTGGCAATAATGACAAATTGTATGGCGGTTCTGGTAATGACACGATTTGGGGAGATTATAATCATCCGGATGACGCGCGAAATTTTTTTGGCAATGACAAAATATGGGGCAATGAAGGCGAAGACGAACTCTATGGCGGTTACGGGGTAGATCACCTGCATGGCGGCGCGGACAAGGATACGCTGCGCGGTGGCGCGCATGGAGATTTTCTTTATGGCGATGACGGTAATGACTTTATGTTTGGCGATGGCGATTATTGCCCCGCAGATATGGAGGGTGCAGATACTATGGAAGGAGGTAAAGGTGATGATGTCATGTTCGGTAATGGTGGCGATGGCGATATGTTATCGGGTGGAGACGGTAATGACGAACTCTACGGCTATGACAACGATTTGCCGGAAAACAATTACATGAAGCCTGACGGGGTAAATTTTTTGTCCGGAGACAAGGGAGACGACAGAATTTTTGGTGCGGGCAATACGGATTATATGTACGGTGGTGATGGCAAGGATTTGCTCGTTGGTAATGCCGGAACGGATTATCTGTATGGTGAAGAAGGCAATGACCGGCTTTATGGCGATAACGGTCAATCCACCTGGAAAAATCCCTATGTACTTACCGGCGATGACTTCCTTTCTGGCGGTGCCGGCAACGATTATCTTGATGGTGGTAACGGTATTGATACGGTGCATGGTGATGAAGGTGATGACACCGTACTTGGCTATTTCGGCAATGATTTTGTTTATGGTGATGATGGTAACGACAAGGTTGCCGGGGGCGCTGGTGATGATTATGTCTATGGCGGTGACGGTAATGACCGGTTATGGGGCGATTGGCCGTTAGACACGCAAGATGCTGACCCCAATGCTGATGGTACGGATCATCTTTTTGGTGGCCGCGGCGATGACCAGATAGACGGCGGCTATGGCGATGACGAGCTGCATGGCGATGAGAGCAATGACATTCTTTACGCCAATGCGGGGGAATGACACGCTGCTGGGCGGCGAAGGAAATGATGAATTGTATGGTGTCAGTGGCACCAACCGACTCTTTGGTGATGAAGGGAATGATATTCTGCGCAGTGGTACCGGCAATGATTATTTGAATGGCGGTTCGGGTAATGACGTTTATTATTTCAAGCGTGATTTTGGCCATGACATTATTGACAATAATGACCGGATTAAAGACCGCGTTGATTATATCCAGTTTGATGCACACAACCGGGACGAAATTGAATTTATCCGTGAGAATGATGATCTGATTATTCGCACATTGGAAGGCGATAACCAGATTACAGTGCTCAAGCATTTTTCCGAAGCAGAGCCGTGGCATTTTATTAATGGCATTCTTTTTGCGGATGGTTCTGTGCTGGATCATCACGATTTCTTCCGGCATGAACCGCCGCCCGCCCCCAATCACCCGCCAGAGGTGGTGCAGCCTTTGGCCAATCTGGCAGTAAAAGCAGATAGTGATATTGGCGGACAAATTGCGCTCAATGCCATTAGCGACCCGGATGGCGAGACGCTTGCGTATCAATTGACGATGTCAGATGGCATTGCGCTGCCAGAGTGGTTGCAATTCGATGCGCAGACCGGCGCGATTAGTGGTCATGCGCCTACGGACAGCAGTCTGCTTCATTTGCGTCTGACCGGGACGGATCATACCGGGGCAAGCGCCTTTACGGATTTCACCTTGCAGGTCAATGCCGCACCGAAAGTGGCGCATTCGCTTGATAATCACCGCGCTGTGGAAGGGCAGGATTTCAGCTTTCAATTGCCGTCTGATACGTTTGTTGATCCGGAAAGTGATCCGCTCAATTTGCAGTTGTTGCAAGGCAATGGCGAAGCATTGCCCGACTGGCTGCATTTTGATGCGGCGAGCGCTACGGTTTCCGGTCATGCGCCGGTGGGCGCGCCGGATTTATCGCTGTCGCTGATTGCCACTGACCCGCTTGGCAATCAGGCACACGCGGATTTTTCGCTGGCTTTGACTGAACCGCCACAATCGGTAAAAACGTCATGGCGCGGCGGCACGGTGCATGGCAAGGATGGCGATGATCAGCTCATTGGCAGCAATTTTAATGATCGCCTGTTTGGCGAGGACGGCAATGATTATTTGAAGACTAAATTCGGCAATGATGTGCTGGATGGCGGCAAGGGCGATGATCGTATGGAAGGCGATTGGGGCAATGATGAATACCACTATCGCGCAGGTGATGGCCATGACACGATTCATGACAGTCATGGCAAGGATACGCTAATTCTGGATGGTATTCGTCAGGGCGATACGCATTTTCTGCTGCGTGGCAATGATTTGGTATTGGAGTTCAAACATGACGGCGGCTCGATTGTGATTGAAAACCACACGGGTCATGGTCGCATCGAGCATTTCCGCTTTGCCGATGTGAATCTGGATCATCATGCGGTGGATGATTTGCTGCGGCAGTTGGGGAATCATCAGCACGGTGTAATGTGATGGTGTTTTTTATACTATGCTCGCCGCCGGTAATATCAGCCCACGCAGGCAATCTTCAAAATATAGGGACAATTGGAGCAGTAGCTGACGCGGTTGGTTCGTAGGTTGGGTTAGCGAGGAACGCGCGTTACCCAACAATTTCTACGTTGGGTTACGGCGCAAGCGCCTAACCCAACCTACGAACTGGGGCGATGACACAGCAATATTGATACTATCGCGCAAAACGCCTCGCGATGAAATATGGCACCGTCTCACTGTAGCCGCCCGCCATCAAACACGGGCGGTTACGGCGGTGCTTTAGAGCCTGTTTAGAGTCTGCGGGTAAAAGCGAAATTCCCCCTCCCCCGCAGGGCGAAGCCCGCAGCGGGGGAGGGTCGGGGTGGGGGTAGCGATATTATCGATAAACCGAAATTCTGCTTTTTCAATTATTTGCTGCCCTCACCCCAGCCCTCTCTCGCTACGCGAGCAATGCTTGTCCCACAGGGAGAGGGAGTATATCGGCGGTTTTACCTGCTCCCGTTCACACAAGAAAACAGGTTTTTCCAGACTCTAAACAGGCTGTTAGAGCCTTTTCACAATCCCGGTTATCCACCTGAATTTTGAACAGGCTCTTAAAAAAACGCGCCCTGCGGCGCGTTTTTTGTGGCGAAAGGCGGTCAGAACAGACCGCTGATGTTGCCGTCCTTATCGACGTCAATGTTATTGGAGGCGGGTGCTTTTGGCAGCCCCGGCATTTTCATGATGGCGCCGGTGATGGCGATGACGAATCCCGCCCCGGCGGCGATTTGCACTTCGCGGATGTTGAGCGTGAAGCCTTGCGGGCAGCCGAGCGCTTTCGGGTCGTCCGATAGCGAGTATTGGGTTTTAGCCATGCACACCGGCAAGTTGCCGTAGCCGAGTTTTTCCAAATCCTGCAAGGTTTTGCGGGCTTCATCGCTCAAGGCAATGTCCGCCGCGCCGTAGAGTTTTTGCGCGATGGTGCGGATTTTTTCCACCAGCGGCATTTCGTCCGGGTAGAGCGGCGCGCAGTGGCTGCTTTCGTGTTCGCAGGTGTCGATGACCGCGCGGGCGAGCGCTTCGCCGCCTTTGCCGCCGTGCGCCCACACTTCGCATAGTGCGATTTTGACGCCGCGTTCGGCGCAGGTTTGCTCAATCAGCGCCAGTTCGGCGTCGCTGTCGCTGTGGAAGCGGTTGATGGCGACGACAACCGGCAGGCCGAAGGCGTTTTTCAGGTTGTCGATGTGTTTGAGCAGGTTGGGCAGGCCTTTTTCAAGCGCGGCGACGTTTTCTGTGCCGAGCGCGTCTTTGGCGACGCCGCCGTTGTATTTGAGGGCACGCACGGTGGCGACGATGACGGCGCAGTCGGGTTTGAGTCCGCCCTTGCGGCTTTTGATGTCGATGAATTTTTCCGCGCCCAAATCCGCGCCGAAGCCTGCTTCGGTCACGGCGTAGTCGCCTAGCGCCAGCGCGCTGCGGGTGGCGATGAGGCTGTTGCAGCCGTGCGCGATGTTGGCAAACGGCCCGCCGTGGACGAAAGCGGGCGTGCCTTCGATGGTTTGCACCAGGTTCGGCTTGATGGCGTCTTTGAGCAGCGCGGTCATTGCGCCTTGCGCTTGCAGGTCGCGCGCGTACACCGGTTCACCGCGACGGTTCCAGGCGACAATCATGTTGCCGAGACGCTCTTTGAGGTCAGCCAAATCGCGCGAGAGGCAGAAGACGGCCATGACTTCGCTCGCCACGGTGATGTCGAAGCCGTCCGGGCGCAGGGTGCCGTCCACCGTTTTGCCGAGGCCGCTGATGATGTGGCGCAGTTGGCGGTCGTTCATATCGACCGCGCGCCGCCAGTTGATGCGTTTCGGGTCGATGTCGAGCGCGTTGCCGTGGTGGATGTGGTTGTCGATGAGCGCGGCGAGGAGGTTGTTGGCCGCGCCGATGGCGTGGAAATCGCCGGTGAAATGCAGGTTGATGTCTTCCATCGGCAGCACTTGCGCGTAGCCGCCGCCCGCCGCGCCGCCTTTCATGCCAAAGACCGGGCCGAGCGAAGGCTCGCGCAGGGCGATGATGGTGCGCTTGCCGAGACGGTTGAGCGCGTCGGCGAGTCCGATGGTGACGGTGGTTTTGCCTTCGCCCGCAGGGGTGGGGTTGATGGCGGTAACGAGGACGAGTTTGCCGGGTTTGTCGCTAGTTTGCGGCGGGATTTTCGCTTTGTATTTGCCGTATTGTTCGAGCTGGTCTTCGCCAATGCCAATTTTGGCGGCGATAGCGCTGATGGGCTGGATGGCCGCTTGGCGGGCGATTTCTGCGTCGGTCATGGTTGGCTCCGGTTGTGAGGGGTTTTCAGGGATGCGGGGAGGGGCGCGGTTTATCGCCCCTTGCGCAGTTCGTCGAGTTCGTCCAGCAGTTGCAGGATGAGGGCGGTGGCGGGGGCGCTCGCCTCGAAGTCGCGGCTGATGCGGTGTGCGCGGCGGATGCGTGCCAGTTGGTAGCCGCTGTAGGTCGCCGCCTGCGGGTCGCCGCTGACGTGGATGATGTCCGCTTCGATGATGCGCACCAGCCAGTCGGCGTCGTCGCCGCAGGCGCGGATGATTTCGTGGTAAGTGAGCTGTATGTCTTGTCCGTTCATGGTTTTATCCTTTGGCGTAGTGGTCGGCGAGTTGTTGCCAGAGGGCGCGGGCGCTGTCGTCGGCGGCGCGCGGCAGTTCGATGTTGAGGACGAGGTAGAGGTCGCCCGGCTCTTTGGCGGGAATGCCTTTGCCTTTGAGGCGCAGGTTCTGACCGCCCCGGCTGCCCGCCGGGATGTTCACCCCCAGTTTGCCCGCAGGCGTGGCAACTTCTACTGTGCCGCCGAGGACCGCCGTCCACGGCGCAATGTCAAGGCGCTGGTAAACGTCCTTGCGGTCCTTGACGTAGTGCTGCGGGTCTTCGCGGAAGCGGATTTTGAGGTAGAGGTCGCCGTTTTCGCCGCCGTTAAAGCCCGGCAAGCCCTGGCCGCGCAGGCGGATTTGCTGGCCTTCGCTGATGCCTTTCGGGATTTTGACGTGCAGGGTTTTGCGCGCGTAGGTCATTTCGCCGTCGGCGGTCAGCGTCGGCATTTCCAGGCTCAAACTGCGCTCGCTGCCCGCGTAGGCGGCGGCGATGTCTATCGCCAGTTCGGCGTGCTGGTCTTCGCCGGGGACGGGCGTGGTCGGGCGCTGCGCGCGGCGCTGTTGTGCGTGGCCGAAGGCGCTGAAGATGTCGTCAAAGCGGAAATCGCCGCTGCCAAAGGGTTGGCCGTCGCCGAAGTGGCGTTCGTCGAAGTGGTAGCCGCCGAAGCCGCCGCCAAAGTCCGGCGCTTCGCGTCCGGCGTAGGGGTTGGCAAGCAGGGCGTCGTATTCGGCGCGCTTGGCCGGGTCTTTGAGGACGTTGTACGCCTGGTTGATTTCGCTGGTTTTTTTGTCCGCGTCCGGGTCGGTGCTGATGTCCGGGTGGTACTTGCGCACCAGCTTGTGATACGCCTTTTTGATGTCGGCGGCGCTGGCGTCTTTGGCGACGCCGAGGGTGTCGTAGTGTTTTTTTTGGCTCATAGGTTTGCGGGTTGTGGTTGGAATGGGTTTGGCGGGGTGGTGGACGATTCGATAGCGAGGTATGCGGGCAAACCCCACCCCCGCCCCCTCCCCCACAGGGGGAGGGGAGATTTATTTCAGCACCGCCTGCGGGTAACTGCCGAGCACGCGGAACAGGCTGGCGCTGTCCTGGATTTCGGCGAGCAGGCTGTGCATATTCGGCTCTTGCTGGTGGCCGTCGAGGTCGATGAAGAAGATGTACTCCCAGATGCCCTGTTTGCTCGGACGCGATTCGATGCGGGTCATGTTGATGCCGTGGCGGCCAATCGGCTCCAGCAGTTTGTAAAGCAGGCCGGGGCGGTTTTGCGAGGAGACGAGGATGGTGGTTTTGTCGCGCCCGCTCGGTTCGGTCGTGTCCTTGCCGATGACGAGGAAACGGGTGGTGTTGTTGCCGTCGTCTTCGATGTGGGCGTAGCGCAGCGGCACGCCGTAGCGCTCGGCCGCCATTTGTCCGGCGATGGCGGCGGCGGTCGGCTCGGCGGCGGCAAGTTTGGCCGCTTCGGCATTGCTGGCGACGGTGACGGTTTCCACTTCCGGCAGGTTTTCCGCGAGCCAGTTGCGGCATTGCGCCAGCGACTGGCTGTGCGAATAGACGCGGCGGATACCGGCGAGGGTGTCGGCGTGGGTCAAGAGGTTCTGGCCGATGCGCAGCAGCACTTCGCCGCAGATGAAAAGCGGCGAGGTGGCGAAGCTGTCCAAGGTGTGCGTCACCATGCCTTCGGTCGAGTTTTCCACCGGGACGACGCCGTAATTGCAGGCGCCGCTTTCCACCGCCTTGAACACGTCCGGGATGGCGCGCATCGGCCGCGTCTGCACCGAATGGCCGAACTGCTTCAGCGCCGCGGCCTGGGTGAAAGTGCCTTCCGGGCCGAGGTAGGCGATTTCCAGCGGCAATTCCAGCGCCAGACAAGCGGACATGATTTCGCGGAAAAGCCGCATCGCTTCCTGATCGGGCAGCGGGCCGTCGTTTAACGCGGCGATGCGTTCCAGCACCTGCCGCTCGCGTTCGGGGCGGTAAAAATCCGGCTTGGCGCTATTGGCGGCCTTCTTCACTTCGCCGACCTGCTGCGCGCAGCGGGCGCGGGCGGAGAGGCGGGCGAGGATTTCGGCATCAAGCGCGTCGATTTGCGCGCGCAGCTCGGCAAGGGTGGGCAGCGGGGTAGGCGTAGTCATCGGTTGCTCCGGTTCAGGCGGGGCGTGTTATTCTCGCACATTCCTTAATTACCCCGGAAAACCCCATGAGCGAAACCCTCGAAATCCACCCGGCGCGCATCAAGCCGCGCGACATCGCCCGCGTGGTCGAAACCCTGCACGCGGGCGGCGTGGTCATCGCGCCGAGCGACTCCGGCTACGCCCTGCTCTGCCAGCTTGACGACAAGGCTGCCGCCGAAAAAATCCGCCACATCCGCGCCCTTGACCGCGACCACCCCTTCACCATCCTCTGCGCCGACCTGACCGGGCTGGCGCACTACGCCCGCGTCGATAACGTGCAGTTCCGCCTGCTGAAGACGCTGTTCCCCGGCGCCTTTACCTGCATATTGCCTGCCAGCCGCGAAGTGCCGCGCCGCGTGCAGA
Organism: Cardiobacterium sp.; assembly: GCF_057314735.1. Taxonomy (NCBI): domain Bacteria; kingdom Pseudomonadati; phylum Pseudomonadota; class Gammaproteobacteria; order Cardiobacteriales; family Cardiobacteriaceae; genus Cardiobacterium; species Cardiobacterium sp. Next base: position 41,601 of record NZ_DBHKZK010000076.1, on the reverse strand, counting down.
ACGACAAGCGCAAAACCATCGGCATCCGCGTCCCCGACCACCCGGTGATGCAGGCGATACTGCGCGAACACGGCGAGGCGCTGATGGGCGTCTCGCTCTTTGACAGCGACGCTTATGACGCCGATATTCACGACCTGCCCGCCGCCGTGACCGGGCAGGTGGCGCTGATGGTGGACGCAGGCGACGTACCGCTGCGCCCAACCACGGTGCTGGATTTGACCGAAATGCCGCCTGTCGTGCTGCGCCAGGGCGCGGGGGATGCTTCCGGGTTGACGTGAGTGCGGTTTGCTGCCGGATAAAACAAACGCCCGCTGCGGGATAGCGGGCGTTTTTTTGTGCCTCATCCATGCGCCACAAAAAAATTTGTGTCTCAAATTTTGCGGAAAATGAGGCATAAATGTCAGATACGCACCAACCGCAGCAGCGGCTCAAAGGCGTAAAGGGCGGGGCGGCTGCCAGCGGCTTCTTCCACTACCTCAATAATCTGATGCTGCTCCAGTTGCTTGAGGTGGCGTTGCAGCGAGGATTTAACGATACCGCTCGCGGGCGCAAAACGGCTGCTTTTGAACACCGGTTGGGCAAAGAGCGCATCCAGAATCAGAATGGTCTGCCGTGAAGCAAGGATTTCCGTCAGGCGGGTTTTCATGTCTTCGTAAAGCGCAGTAATTTCCTCGGCAATTTTCATGTTTTGTTGCGCCTGCGTGTGAATGGCACGGCAGAAAAAGGCACACCAGCCCGACCAGTCACCATCGGCGGAAACGGCGCGCATCTGTTCGATATATTCGTCTTTGTGTTCTTCAAAAAAGTGACTGATATAAAAATGCGGCGCGCTGATTTGCCGCATTTGCCAAAGCAGTAATGGAATCAGCATCCTGCCAATACGTCCATTGCCATCCTTGAACGGGTGCAGCGCCTCAAATTCGATATGGGCAATGGCGGTTTTAATCAGCGGATGGTGATTGTCCTCATCATTGATATAGCGGAAAAGTGAATCCAGCCCGGCCTGCAAATGTTCGGGGGCAATGGGGATAAAATCAATTTGGCGTGAGCCGCGCCGCCCGATGTAGTTTTGCGCCGTTTTGAATTGCCCCGGCGTTTTCTCCGCGCCGCGTCCCAGGCTTAATAATCCCTGGTGCATGGTACGAATGAGCTGCGGGCTGAGCGGGCGTCCTTCCAGCAGGATGTGTTGCGCGGATTTGAGCGTGCGTTGATAGAGCAGCGTTTCGATGGTGTCCTGCCGCACCTCGCGCGGTGTCTGCTCTGCTTCGGCCTCCGCCTCATAGCGCAGGATTTCATCGAGCGTGCTGATGGTGCCTTCGATGCGCGAGGAGATAACCGCTTCACGGCTGCGCAACGGCGCAAGCAGGATTTCGCTGTTGTGCAGCGTTTTCAGCATCTGGTCGTAGCGCGCCAGCGATTCGGCAGCGGTCAAGATTTCGTTGAAAAAGCGTGGTAAATCCAGCGATTGCGGCGGGAATGCGCCGTAGTGGTAGTCCACGGCGCGGCTGAGGTCAATGGTGAGGTCGGGCATTTGTGTCTCGTTTTTCCGTTTTTTTGATGCACAAACGGAATTGTACCCCATCCATGCGCCACAAAAACATTTGTGCCTCAAATTTGGCGAAAAATGAGTCACAAATACGGAAAAAGGGGGAGTGCGCGCAGGGGGGGGGCTTGCCCCACCGTCGCGCAACCGTTGCCATGCGCCGGACGGTACGCCAAGGCGCACCCTATGGCGGGGCGGTTTGGCGGATATCCGGGGAGTTGTAGGTCGGGCATTCATGCCCGACGTTTTTTGATGTCGGCCATAAATGGCCGACCTACGCGCTGCTCGCATGGGTTTGGCGACAATGAGATGATAGAGTATTCTGCAGCGACACGTTTTGCGTGAGTGTATCAGGTGTGCCGCTGCCCCAATGCCCGCGTGCGTGTTGGCTGCACCGCCACACGCTACGCACGGGTTGCCGCATTCATGGCGACGGTTTTGCGACGGTGGGACAAGCCCCCACCCTACGGATAGCCCGCAGCCCGAATGACGGCCGCTCACGGTGCGCCCTCTACCTGCGTTTGTCGCCGCGGGTAATACATCCCCACCGCTGCCCGCGGTGGTGGCGGTTCTTCTGGCGCCGCGCGCATTTGCGGGTTGAGGTCGAGTTTGGCAAACAAGGCAGCGTCGCGGTCTTCTTCCGGGTTGGGCGTGGTCAGCAGTTTGCAGCCGTAGAAGATGGAATTGGCGCCCGCCATGAAGCACAGCGCCTGCATTTGTTCGTTCATGCTTTCCCGCCCGGCGGAGAGGCGCACCGCCGATTTGGGCATGAGGATGCGGGCGACGGCGATGACGCGGATGAAATCGAAGGGCTCAAGGTCGTCGGCGTGCGCCAGCGGTGTGCCCTTGACCCGCACCAGTTGGTTAATCGGCACGCTTTCCGGCGGCGGCTCAAGGTTGGCAAGCTCCACCAGCATGGCAAGGCGGTCGTCTTCCGCTTCGCCCATGCCGAGGATGCCCCCGGAGCAGATTTTCATCCCCGCCTTGCGCACGTTTTCCAGGGTGTGCAGGCGGTCGTCGTAGTTACGGGTGGTGATGATTTCGCCGTAGTAGCGGCGGCTGGTGTCGAGGTTGTGGTTGTAGTAGTCCAGCCCCGCATCGGCAAGCGTCTGTGCCTTGTTTTCATCGAGCATGCCGAGGGTCATGCAGGTCTCGAGACCGAGCGCCTTCACCCGCCGCACGACTTCAACGAGATACGGCATGTCTTTTTCTTTGGGGTCGCGCCATGCCGCGCCCATGCAGAAGCGGGTCGCGCCCTGTTCGCGCGCGCGTTCGGCGGCAGCCAGGATTTCATCAATTTTCAGAAGCGCTTCGCGCGCGACACCGGTGTGGTAACGCGCGCTTTGCGGACAGTATTTGCAATCTTCGGGACAAGCCCCGGTCTTGATGGAAAGCAGGGTGCTGATCTGGATATGCTGCGGGTCGTGGTGGGCACGGTGCACGGTTTGCGCCTGATAAAGCAGTTCCATGAAGGGCAGTTGATAGAGCGCTTGCGCGCGGGCGAGGGTCCAGCGGGGCATGTTTTTAACCTGTGGGGATGGGGCGCTAAGTGTACAATGCGCCTTCCCTGTTTTTCAGGGGTTTCTACCACTTTCAGCAAGGATTTTTATGGACTTTATCAAGACCCGCGCCGCCGTTGCCTGGGCGCCGAAGCAGCCGTTGGTTATCGAAGAACTGGATTTGATGCCGCCGCAGAAGGGCGAAGTGCTGGTGCGCATCGTCGCCAGCGGCGTCTGCCACACCGACGCCTACACCCTGGACGGGCTGGACGCGGAAGGCGTCTTCCCCTGTGTTCTCGGTCACGAGGGGGCGGGCATCGTCGTCGCGGTCGGCGAAGGCGTAACCAGCGTCGCCCCCGGCGATCACGTCATCCCGCTTTATACCGCCGAATGCGGCGAATGCGAGATGTGCCGCTCCGGCAAGACCAATCTCTGCTCGGCGGTGCGCGCCACCCAGGGCAAGGGGCTGATGCCGGACGGCACGGTGCGTTTTTTCAAGGACGGCCAGCCCATTTATCACTACATGGGCTGCTCGACCTTTTCCGAATACACCGTGGTCGCCGAGGTCAGTCTCGCCAAAATCCAGCCGGAGGCGGATTTGCGCGAAGTCTGCCTGCTCGGCTGCGGCGTCACCACCGGCATGGGCGCGGTCATCAAGACGGCGAAGGTGCAGGCGGGCGATAGCGTCGCCATTTTCGGCCTCGGCGGCATTGGGCTTGCCGCCATCATCGGCGCGCGGATGCAGGGCGCGGGACGCATCATCGGTATTGACGTCAACCCGGACAAATTCCCGCTCGCGCGCAAGCTCGGTGCGACCGACTGCATCAACCCGCGCGATTTCAACCAGCCGGTTCAGGACGTCATCATTGACCTCACCGGCGGCGGCGTCGATTACTCCTTTGAGTGCATCGGCAATGTCGATGTGATGCGCTCGGCGCTGGAATGCTGCCACAAGGGCTGGGGCGAATCGGTCATCATCGGCGTCGCCCCGGCGGGCGCGGAAATCCGCACGCGGCCGTTCCAGCTCGTCACCGGGCGCGTCTGGCGCGGCTCGGCCTTCGGCGGCGTCAAAGGGCGCAGCGAACTGCCCGGCATCGTCCAGCAATACCTCGACGGCAAATTCCGCCTCGACGACTTCATCACCCACACCATGCCGCTCGAAGACATCAACCGCGCCTTTGAGCTGATGCACGCGGGCAAATCCATCCGCAGCGTCATCCACTACGGGGACGCGGCATGAGCGCGCCGGAGCTGCTCGCCTGCAACAAGGCATTCGGCGGCGAACAGCGGCGCTACCGCCACCACGCCGACAGCACCGCCTGCGCCATGACCTACGGCCTCTACCTGCCGCCGCAGGCGTTGGCGGGCGCGCGCGTGCCGCTGCTCTACTGGCTTTCCGGCCTCACCTGCACCGACGAAAACTTTGCGACCAAAGCCGGGGCGCAGCGCTACGCTGCCGCATACGGCCTCGCCCTGGTCATGCCGGACACCTCACCGCGCGGCGCGGATGTCGCCGACGACCCCGGCTACGACCTCGGCCAGGGCGCGGGGTTCTATGTGAACGCCACCCGCGCGCCGTGGGCGGCGCACTACCAAATGTACGACTACATCGTGCAAGAACTGCCCGCCTTCCTCGAACAACATCACCCCGTCAGCGACCAGCGCAGCATCGCCGGACACAGCATGGGCGGCCACGGCGCGCTACAAATCGCGCTGAAAAACCCGCGGCAATTCGCCGCCGTCTCCGCCTTCGCGCCGATAACGAATCCCAGCGAAACGCCGTGGGGACAAAAAGCCTTCACCGCCTATCTCGGCGACGACCGCGCCCGCTGGGCGGAATACGACAGCACGGCGCTGCTGCAAACCCTGCAACAGCCGCTGCCGATACGCATCGACCAGGGCGACGCCGACGAATTCCGCCCGCGCGAATTGCAGGCGGACGCATTCGCCGCCCGCGCGCAGGCATTAGGGATTGACGTGGAATACCACCTCCGCCCCGGCTACAACCACAGCTACTACTTCATCGCCAGCTTCATCGGCGAGCATATCGCCTGGCACGCGGCGGCGCTGGGGTTGCGCCCCGCCAACCAGCCATAAAATCAACGATTGATAGGCAAGATACACAGCCCTTGCCTATCCGCAGCAATCAGGTCATTGCAAACATACGCTGTGCGGATGCCATTTGCACCGCTACCCATTCAGACATATGGTGCACTCAAAATTCAGTACAAGGCGCGCCGCCTGACCGTATGAGGCTTTCGGTGGACGGCGATAAAATCATCGTGCTATGACCAATTTATAGTTCGGGCGGTTACGGACTTCGTCCTAACCGCCCCTACGTTTTGAGGGGTATTTGCGTGGATTGTTATGGCAATCCACGCCTCATATTGTGTTGCATCGCCTCGCTGTACAGGGCTTGTGAGGATTGCTATAGACCGCGCCTTTGTCATTTCACACGGGCAAGATTGGAACGAAAAAAACCACCTTGAACAAGGTGGTTTTTTGGGTGGTGGCGGAGAGAGGGGGATTCGAACCCCCGATACGCTATTAACGTATACACACTTTCCAGGCGTGCGCATTCGACCACTCTGCCATCTCTCCGGTTTGGTCGTGTTAAACGGGGCACGGATTATAACGAATTTTTTGCCTCTTTGATAGAGAGTCTGACGCGGCCCTGGCGGTCAATTTCCAGCAGTTTGACTTTAACTTCCTGGCCGACGCTGAGTTCGTCTTCGACGTTATTGACGCGGTGTTCGGCGATTTGCGAGACGTGTACCAGCCCTTCTTTGCCGGGGAGGAAGGCGACAAAGGCGCCGAAGTCGGTGATTTTCACCACTTTGGCGTCGTAGATGCGGCCGATTTCCGGTTCGGCGGTGATTTCTTCGATGATGCGGCGGGCATCGTCGGCGGCAGTTTTGTCCACGGCGGCGATTTTGATGGTGCCGTCGTCTTCGATTTCGATGGTGGTACCGGTAGTCTCGGTGATGCTGCGGATAGTCGCACCACCTTTGCCGATGACGTCCTTGATTTTTTCGACGTCAATGCGCAGGGTGGTGAAGCGCGGTGCGTATTCGGAGATTTCGGCGCGCGGTTGGGCAATCGCCTGGTTCATGATTTCAAGGATGTGCAGGCGTCCGGCTTTGGCCTGGGTCAGCGCCTGTTCCATGATTTCGCGGGTGATGCCGTCAATTTTGATGTCCATTTGCAGGGCGGTAACGCCATTGGCGGAACCGGCAACTTTGAAGTCCATGTCGCCGAGGTGGTCCTCGTCACCGAGGATGTCGGAGAGGACGGTGAAGCGCTCGCCTTCTTTGACCAAACCCATGGCAATGCCTGCCACCGGAGTTTTGACCGGTACGCCGGCATCCATCAGCGCGAGACTGGTGCCGCAAACGGAGGCCATCGAGCTGGAGCCGTTGGATTCGGTGATTTCGGAGACGACGCGGATGGTATAGGGGAAGGTGCTTTCCGGCGGCAGGATGGCGGTAACGCCGCGACGCGCGAGGCGGCCATGACCAATTTCGCGGCGCTTGGGCGAGCCGACGCGCCCGGTTTCGCCGACGCTGAACGGTGGGAAGTTGTAGTGCAACATGAAGATGTCGCGGTATTCGCCGGTCAGCGCGTCGATGATTTGTGCATCACGACCGGTGCCGAGGGTGGCGACGACCAGCGCTTGGGTTTCGCCACGGGTAAAGAGGGCGGAGCCGTGCACGCGCGGCAATACGCCGGTGCGGATGGTAATCGGGCGCACGGTCACGGTATCGCGGCCGTCAATGCGCGGCTCTTTGGCGAGGATGCGGTCGCGTACGACGCGGTATTCGAGGTCGTGTACGGTGTTGCCGACGGCGGTGTCAGTCCAGCCGTCTTCGCTCACCAGTGCGGTTTGTGCTTCTTCGTGAATGGCAGCAACGGCAGCCTGGCGTTCTTGTTTGTCGGCGATTTGGTAGGCGGCGACGAGTTTGTCGTGTGCCAGTTCGCGGACTTTGGCGATGAGCGCTTCGTCAGCGGGGGCGGGTTGCCAGTCCCAGGCGGGTTTGCCCGCTTTGGCGGCCAATTCGCGGATGGCGTTGATGACAACCTGCATTTGTTCGTGGCCGTACATGACGGCGCCGAGCATGATGTCTTCCGGCAGTTCGTTCGCCTGTGATTCGACCATCAGCACCGCGCCTGCGGTACCGGCGACGACGAGGTCAAGGTCGGAGGTTTGCAGTTCTTTGTCGGAAGGATTGAGCAGGTAGGCGCCGTTTTGGTAGCCGACGCGCGCTGCGCCAATCGGGCCGTTGAACGGCACACCGGAGAGGGCGATGGCGGCGGAGGCGCCAATCATCGCTGGGATGTCAGGATTGACGTCGGGGTTGACCGACATGACGCTGGCGATGACTTGTACTTCGTTGAAGAATCCTTCGGGGAAGAGCGGGCGCAGCGGACGGTCAATCAGGCGGGAGACGAGGGTTTCGTTTTCGCTGGGACGGCCTTCGCGACGGAAATAGCCGCCGGGGATACGACCGGCGGCGTAGGATTTTTCTTGGTAATCAACGGTCAGCGGAAAGAAGTCCTGTCCTTCGGCGACGGTTTTTTTGGCAACGGCGGTTACGAGTACGACGGTGCCTTCCATGTTGACCATGACGGCGCCATCCGACTGGCGGGCGATTTCGCCGCTTTCCAGGGTAACTTGATGTTTGCCGTAGCTAAAGGTGATGCTTTCTTTCACGCTGACTGCCTCGCTCGGTCTGGATTAGCGGCGCAGACCGAGGTCGGCGATGAGCTGGCGGTAGCCGTCGTAGTTGACGCGCTTGTAGTAGTCGAGCAGGCGGCGGCGCTGGCTGACCATTTTCAAAAGACCGCGACGGGAGTGGAAGTCTTTTTTGTGGGTGTTGAAGTGTTCTTGCAGGTCAAGGATGCGCGCGGTGAGCAGGGCGATTTGCACTTCCGGCGAGCCGCTGTCCCCTTCTTTGCGCTGGTATTTTTTGATGATTTCGCTTTTGTTTTCAGCGGTAAGCATGTTTGTCTCCAATTAAGTTTCACGTTGCCGATGGCGTTGGGCCTGTGAAAAGAGCGCGGATTTTACGGAGGTTTTCCGGCAAAAGCAAGGCGCTTTTCGCGCGGCGACGGTTTTAGGGCGCTGCGGTGATTGGCCTGAAATTTTAGTATTTTTTTCTTCCCCATTTCTTTTGTAGTGCTTTATATTAAGTGCGGGTAAATTTATTGTGAGGTTATGTTTATGTCTGTGAATTCGCCTGTTACTTCCAACGAAATCAAGGGTTTTTTCCCGCCCGGTATTGTTACCGGCATCGGGATTATTCTCGTCGCGCTGGTGGTCGCCAGACTCGCTTATAGCGTGCTGCCGTATTCGCCCGACGCCAACAAGGGACTTTCTCTGCTGATTTTTATCGCTATTTTGTGGTTCACCGAGGCGGTGCACATCAGTTTGACCGCCATCATGATTCCAATCGGCGCGTTGCTGCTGCATCTGCCCGCCAGCGTCGGCAAGGATGGTACGGTTACCGCGATGACGATGAAGTCGGCGCTGGCCGGTTTTGCCGACCCGATTATTTATTTGTTCCTCGGCGGTTTTGCGCTTGCCACCGCCTTGCAGGTGCAGAAGATTGACAAGAAGATTGCCAGCGCCATTATTCATATGGCCGGTTCGAGCATGTTGTGGTCAGCGGTGGGTCTGTGCGTCGTCACGGCTTTCCTTTCGATGTGGATTTCCAACACCGCCACCGCGGCGATGATTCTGCCGCTGGCGCTCGGCCTGCTTTCGTCCGTGGATAAGAATGACCGCGGCACGCGCGTTTTCGTACTGCTCGCGGTCGCTTATTCGTCCAGTATCGGCGGGATGGGTATGCTGCAAGGCTCGCCGCCGAACGGTATCGCCGCCAAGCAACTGGGCATGGGCTTTACTGAGTGGATGCGCCTCGGTCTGCCGATTACCTTCATTTTGATGCCGGCGATGTTTGTCACGCTGTGGATTGTCTGCAAGCCGAATTTCAAACAGAAGATCCGCCAGGACAATGAGGAAGACATTCCCTGGACCGGCATCCGCGTGCTGACGCTGATTGTCTTCGCGCTGACTGCATTGGCGTGGATTTGTGGCGATCAGCTGAAAGCGATGGGCATCAACGCTCCCGATACTTTCGTCGCCCTCTGCGCGATTATTGCGGTGGTCGTGCTGGGGCTTGCCAGCTGGAAAGATGTGACCGACAACACCGACTGGGGTGTACTGCTGCTCTTTGGCGGCGGCATTACCCTGAGCAGCGTTCTCGGCGCGTCCGGGGCGTCCAAGGAAATCGGGCAGATGATTGCCAGCGCCTTCGGCAGCAGCTCGCCTTTTGTCATTATTTTGGTGGTCGCCACGTTCATTATTTTCCTCACCGAGTTCACCAGTAACACCGCCTCGGCGGCGCTGCTCGTGCCGGTGTTTGCTTCGGTCGCGGCGCAAACCGGCATGCGCGAAGACGTGCTGGTTATGGTCATCGGCATCGGTGCTTCCTGCGCCTTCATGCTGCCGGTCGCCACCCCGCCGAACGCGCTGGTGTTCGGCACCGGCGAGGTCAAACAGCGCGATATGTTCCGCGCCGGGCTGGTGCTGAACCTGGTCAGTATCGCCGTGGTCGCGCTGTTCGCTTACTACGTCATTCTGTAAATATTTACCCGAGAAAAGCCCGCGTCATGCGGGCTTTTTTCATACCCGTCTCGCGATAACGACGGGTAAAATCCCACTATCACAGCTACGGACACACGCTTATGAAAAAACCCCTCCTCCTTGCCGCCGCGATCGGTGCGACCGCCGCCGGCTGGCAACCCGCGCAACTGCCGCAAGCCGCAGAAATCACCGTCACTTCCGCCCACAGCGGGCGCAGTTACCGCATCCAGACCGCCACCATCGGTGAGGCACCGCCGGCGGGCTATCCGGTGCTGTACCTGCTCGACGGCGACACATACTTTCCCTACGCGCTGCCGCTCGCGCAAACCCTGCTCAACCCGCCCGGCGCGGGCGAAAAACGCGCGCTGGCCCTCGTCGGCATCGGCTACCCCTGCGGCAAAATGCTCGATTTGGCGCAGCGCACGCGCGACTACACCCCGCCGCTGGCCGATGGTGACGGCGACAGCGGCGACGCCGAAGCCTTCGCCCGCTTTCTCGATGAAGAACTGCCGTCGCTGCTCGCCGCGCGCATCCCCATCGACCGCAGCCAGCAAAGCCTGTTCGGCCACTCCTACGGTGGTCTTTTCGCCCTCTACCACCTCTACACCCGTGGCACCATGCGCGGCTATTACCTCTCCAGCCCGTCCATCTGGTGGGAAAACCCGCCGCATTGACGCCTTCGCCGACCGCTACCACGCCCCGGCGAACCGCCTCACCATCCGCATCAGCGCGGGCAGCGGCGAACAGGCCGTCCCCGGCGACGAAAAACGTCGCCGTCGCGCGATGATAGAAAACGCCCAGGCGCTGGCCGCACAACTGCAACAAAGCCAAAGCGATACCACCTTTACCCTGCTTGAGGGCGAAAACCACGGCAGCGCCGCCTTTGCCGCGCTGAAAGCATTGCTGCAAACGCCGGGCGACAGCGCGCCATAAATCCAATCGGAAAGGAATGCGTCATGAAAACCGTACCAGACGAATATCCCGCACACGAAACCTTATGGCGCTTTGCCATTATCTGGACTATCGTCGCCTGCATCGCGGCGCCCCTGATTATCGGATATATCCTGAAAAAACCGTTCGATCCCAATCAAATACTCGTATCCAATGACACCCTTGAGCGGATATACGCAAGGTCGGACAAGGAAGTGATGTTTGGCATGAAAGTCGCCTTTTGTATTGCCCTGTCCTTTGGCTTTCCTTGTGCGCTTGCCATCGGGAAACTGATTGCCGGTGCCCGTTGTTATAAAAATATTGCGGGCATTATTGTGACAACCATCATTTCCGCTTTGACGGGAGTACTATTTTCGTTAATACCGTTTTTTCCTTTGTTAATGCTGATCGCTGCCCTGGGAAATTCATCTGATGGTCCTTCTCCCTTATTTTTTATGACGTTACAGATTTCCGCCCTTAACGGATTCATCACTGCGATTATTGCCCTGCCTTCCCGCCAGCACAATGCAGCGGACGGGCATTTGACAGATACGGATTTGACCGATATGGCCGACGCCGAAATACCAGCCGTTGATGCATTGCCACCGTCCCCCTTCACCTTTGCCGAAGCAAGGCTGCAGGCAGCCGCCGCAATAAAAGAACTGCTGTACACCCAGGCAGATTTGCAAGGCACGCCACCGCCATATCTTTCCCGTGACTACATGGAAGCCGAAAGCTGCTGGATATTTTTCCGCCATGAGCGCATTCATGTTTCACCAGCAAGCGGTCCGGCAAACCGCGCCATTGCCGTCAGCAAAAAAGGTGAAGCAAGGCTTGTCGCCGATTACCGTGACAATCCGGAACGCGCCAGGGAATATCTGCAAACCATCTCGGATCATTTCATCCGGCACGGCAGGTAAGGTCGGACATAGAACGAAAAGTTATCACCCCATGCCAAACAGTGCTTGGCGCGTCCGCCCGCCCCGCCTACAATGCGCCGCCTCATTCATTCCCTTTGGAGCTATTCCCATGAAAAAACTGCTGCTCGCTGCCGTCACCCTCGCCTTCACCCAGGCACACGCCGCCGAATCACTGCTGGAGCGTATCAACAACCACGGCACCGTCACCGTCGGCACCGAAGGCACTTACGCGCCGTTCACCTATCACGACGAGAGCGGCAAGCTCACCGGTTATGACGTGGAAGTGACCCGCGCCGTCGCCGACAAGCTCGGTTTCAAGGTCGATTTCAAGGAAACGGCATGGGACGCGATGCTCGCCGGACTCAAGGCGGAACGCTTCGATCTGGTCGCCAACCAGGTCGGGCTGACCACGCCGGAGCGCCGCGCCACGTTCGACAAGTCCGCCGAGTACAGTTATTCCGGGCCGATGGCGGTCGCCCGTGCCGATGACGACCGCATCAAGACGCTGGCCGACGTCAAGGGGCTGAAATCCGCGCAGACGCTGTCCAGCAATTACGGCGAGATGGCGCGCGAAGCGGGCGCGGAAATCGTGCCGATTGACGGGCTGGCGCAGGCGATTGTCGTCGTCCAGCAAAAACGCGCCGATTTCACCTTTAACGACTCGCTCGCCCTGCTCGATTATATGAAGAAGAACCCGGATTCCGGCCTGCGCGTCGCCTGGCGCGCCGATGCAGATAAAAAAATCGGCTCCGGCTTTGTCACCAACAAGGGCAACGACGAAGCGCTCGCCAAAATCAGCGCGGCGGTGGAAGAACTGCGCGCCGACGGCACGCTGAAGAAACTCGGCGAGCAGTTCTTTGGCGAAGATGTGAGTGTGAAGTAAGCGCCTGTTCAAATTTATATTCCAAGGGGGCAGACCGGCAACCAGTATAGGGTGCGCCTTGGCGCACCGCCCCGGCGCAAATACGGGCAAACGCCTTTTTACATACACCTTTCCCGCTACCCTGTATGTAAATGGCGTGGGGGTCTTGACCCACCATAGCGGAACATCCAGGTTTAATGGCGGGGCGAGCCCCACCCTGTACCTTCCACACGGGCGGTTACGGCTTCGTCTGACCGCCCCTGCAACGCCATCCGCCCAAAACGAAGCGCATCTGCCCAACGAAAGGTGGATGGCAAGAGGCAGTAGTTATGACGCAAGCTGATTTACCCCCACCCCGTCCCTCCCCCGCTGCGGACGCTGCGCGTCCTGCGAGGGAGGGGGCGCAAATACAGGCTTCTGTTCCGCAATCGCACAGGTAGCACAGGCAAACGCCCTTTTACATACACCTTCCCCGCTACCCTGTATGTAAATGACAAACGCGGCTCGCCGCCCCACCCTGCAAACCAAGGATTCACCATGCACAAACTCCTTCTCGCCGCGCTGGCGGCGCTTTCCTTCACCGCTCACGCCGCCGAATCATTGCTTGAGCGTATCGACAACCACGGCACCATCGTCGTTGGCACCGATGGCGCGTACCCGCCCTTCAATTATCACGACGACAGCGGCAAGCTCACCGGTTATGACATTGAGGTGACGCGCGCCATTGCCGACAAGCTCGGCGTCAAAGTCGATTTTCAGGAAACGCTGTGGGACGGGATGCTCGCCGGGCTGAAATCCGGGCGGTTTGACGCGGTCGCCAACCAGGTGACGCTGAACACGCCGGAGCGTCGCGCCGCCTTTGCAGGCGCCATTCCCTATAGCTGGACGGGGGCGATGGTGCTGACCCGCGCCGATGACGACCGCGTGCATGACATCGCCGACCTCAAGGGGCTGAAAGCGGCGCAAACGCTGAACAGCAACCACGCCTACCGCGCCGAGGCAGCGGGGGCGGTGCTGGTACCGGTGGAAAGCCTGCCGCAGGCGATGGCGCTGGTGCGGCAGGGGCGCGCCGACCTCACCCTGCACGACTCGCTCTCCATGCTCGAATACCTGAAACGCACCCCGGATTCCGGGCTGAAAGTCGCCTGGCAGGCACCGCCCGCCGAGTGGGAGCCGAGCGGGCTGATCGTCGCCAAAGAAAACGAGGCGGCTATTGCGCCGATTGATGCCGCGCTGAAAGAGCTACAGGCAGACGGCACCCTGAAGCGTCTTAGTGAACAATTCTTCGGAGCCGATGTCAGTGTCCGCGACGCCAAATAACCGCAGCCGCGCGCTGATTGGCGGCGCGCTCATCACCGCCGTGCTTGCCGCCGTGGTCTTCATCCACGGCTGGCGCGGCCTCATCGGCGCACTGCCGTTCATGAGCGAGGCGCGGGTGGAGCTCGTCGGCAGCGCCTTCCGCCCGATGCTCGTCGCCGCCATCCTCTACTCCATCCCGCTCGCCATCGTCTCCTTCATCATCGGCCTCGTTATCGCGCTCGTGGTGGCGCTGGTACGCGTCGTCCCGGCGACCGGCATCGCGCACCGCCTGCTGCTCGCCTTCGTCCACGGCTACGTTTCCGCCATCCGCGGCACGCCGATGCTGGTACAACTGATGATCGTCTTCTACGGCCTGCCCGCCATCGGCATTACCCTGGAGCCGATGCCGACCGCCATCATCGGCTTCTCGCTCAACGTCGGCGCGTATGCCTCCGAAACCGTGCGCGCCGCCATCCTCTCCGTGCCGCGCGGCCAATGGGAAGCGGGCTACACCATCGGCATGACCTACCTGCAAACCTTCCGCCGCATCATCCTGCCGCAGGCGTTGCGCGTCTCCGTGCCGCCCTTGTCCAACAGCTTCATCGGCCTGTTCAAAGAAACCTCGCTCGCCTCGACCGTCACCATCACCGAACTGTTCCGCGAAGCGCAGCAAATCGCCAACCGCAGCTACGACTTCCTCCCGGTCTATATCGAAGCGGCGCTGATTTACTGGGTCTTCTGCTTCCTCCTCGCGCTGGCACAAAGCCGCCTCGAACGCCACCTCGACCGCTACACCGCCAAATAACCATGCTCACCATCCGCAACATCCGCAAAACCTTCGGCAACCACACTATTCTGCGCGGCATCGACCTTGACATCGAAAAAGGCAGCGTCGTCGTCATCCTTGGTCCCTCCGGCAGCGGCAAAACCACCTTCCTCCGCTGCCTGAACGCGCTGGAAATGCCGGAAGCGGGGACGATTGCCTTCGATGGCGCGGCGCCGCTTACCATCGACTTCAGCCAAAAACCGGGCAAAAAAGACATCCTCGCGCTGCGGCGCAAATCCGGCATGGTCTTCCAGCACTACAACCTCTTCCCGCACAAAACCGCGCGGGAAAACATCATGGAAGGACCGGTCATCGTACAGGGGCGGCCGCTGGCGGAAGCCCGCGTTGAGGCAGAACAACTGCTCGCCAAAGTAGGACTGGCCGACCGTGGCGACCATTACCCGTACCAACTCTCCGGTGGCCAACAACAGCGCGTCGGCATCGCCCGCGCGCTCGCCATCCGCCCCGAACTGATGCTGTTTGACGAACCGACCTCGGCGCTCGACCCCGAACTGGTGCAGGAAGTGCTGAACACCATCAAGGAGCTGGCGGCGGAAGGCTGGACGATGATCGTCGTCACCCACGAAGTCAAATTTGCGCTGGAAGTGGCGGATGTGGTGGTAATGATGGACGGCGGCGTCATCGTTGAGCAGGGCAGCCCGGACGCACTCTTCCACCGCCCGCAACACGAACGTACCAAACGGTTTTTGCAGCAGATCCGGGCGGAAGGATAGGATGCTGCGCGCCCGGATACGCGAACGGCACGGTTTCCCGTGCCGTTTTTTCGTACGGGCGTGTACCTCCTCCAGCGTTACTCATTGTGCAGAACTTTGAGTGTATCGCTATATATGTTCGGCATTCGGTTTGTTGGGTTACGCGCTGCGCACTAACCCAACCTACAGAGGCTCACGGCTGAATTGCAAACAGCCTCTAGCCCTGACGGCGCAGCCACTCGTGGTAGTGCTGTTCGTAGGTTTCCACACCTTTGCGCAGGCGTTCGAGGTCGCGTTCGTTTAGCGGGCGGCGGTGCTGGTCGCAGAGTTTGCCGCCGCAGTTTTCGCTCATTTCATGGACGAGGGCGCTGAAGGTTTCCCAGTCCTGTACCGGTTCTTGTCCGACGGGCAGTTGCAGCACGATCAGCAGTCCTTCGTAGTTCGCTTCCGGGGTGTCAAGGTTTTCCGGGAAGGTTGGCGGGCGGCGGACGTTGAGCAGGGTGCAGAAGACGTCTTCACCACCTGCGGTCAGCAGTTCGTAGGTGCGGTTGGGCGAGTATTGCAGGCCGAAATTCTGCACAAGGCGGGCGACGTTTTTGCCGCTGAAGGGGCGGCCTTGCGGTGCCATGATGGTGAGCGGCAGCAGGAGTTCGGGTGGGGTGCCGCGCGGTTTGGCCGGGGCGGCGCTTTTGCCGCCGAAGAAGCCGGGATTGAGGCGGCTGGTTTTGTGCATTTCGACGCCGCCCGCTTCAAAGTCGGTGATGCCGTTGTCCGGGATGTGGCCGCCATCCAGGCTGGAGCCCCGGTAGCGGGGGTGGCCATCGTGGCGGTCGCGTTCGCGGTCGCGCTGGCGTTTGATGTAGAGCGCGATGCCGCCCATTGCGACAAGGACGAGGATGATGGCGGTGATGCGCAGCATGAGTACGGACGGGTTGGTCATGGTTCCTGGTCTCCTTCTCCGAGTATGTCTTCCAGCCGGTAAAGCAGATGGTCGTCAATGGCGTATCCGTCTGCTTCGCTCAGGGCAAAGTGGCGCACGCTGCGGTAGCGGCGGTGCACTTCTTGCCGGTCGCCGCAGTTGAGGTAATGCCAGGGCGGCAAGGGTTTGCCTTCCGCGCGCAGGCGGTAGGCGCAGGTCGGCGGCAACCAGTTGTATTCGTTGCGCTTCATGTCGCGCAGCGACAGGCAATCCGGGACGTGCTGCTGGCGGCAGGGGTAGTCGCGGCAGCGGGCGCTGGCGATGTCCAGCAGTTTGCAAGCAACACGGGAGAAGTACACTTCTCCCGTATCGATGTCTTCCATTTTGTTGAGGCAGCACAATCCGCATCCGTCGCAGAGGGCTTCCCATTGTTTGTCGGAGAGGCGGTGCAGCGGCTGGCGCCACCATTGCGCGTCGTTACGCAATCTCAGTGCAGCCCCTGCATATAGCGTGCGACCGCCTCGATTTGTTTCGGCGTCAGTTTTTCGGCGACGTCGCGCATCATGCCGTTCGGGTCGTTGGCGCGCACGACGAGGGAGGCGCGGTCGGTTTCGCTGGCTTGTTCGTCAATTTGTGCCGCCATTTTGAAGGCATCGAGCTGGGTACGGGTGTATTTGGCGTGCTGGCCGGAGAGGCGCGGGAAGGCAGCGGGTTCGATGCCCGCGCCGGTCGGGCCGTGGCAGGCCATGCAGGCGGGGACGTTTTTGCTCATGTCGCCGCCGCGATAGAGTGCTTCGCCGAGAGCCAGCAGTTCTTCGGGGTTGTCGCCCGCGCCTTCGGTTGCGGCCGGTGGCGGGGTTTGCGCGGCAAAGTAGGCGGCGACGTTGGCAATGTCTTCGTCAGAAAGCAGTCCCGCTTGCGGCTGCATGACGACGCTGGCGCGCTCGCCGCTTTTGAAGTCTTTCAGTTGTTTTTCCAGGTATTTTTGTCCCTGTCCGGCCAGGGAGGGCCATTCGGGGTTGGTGCTGGCGCCGCCGGGGCCATGGCAAGCGGCGCAGACGACCGCTTTTTCTTCGCCCGCCTTGAGATCGGCCGCCTGCACCCAGGTGGTGATTCCGAACAGGATGATTGTCACAATGCCTTTTTTCATGACTTGCTCCGCAAGATTTTTCTTTTGTTGTTTGCTGGATGCCTGTTATATTTCAGGCGATTTTTCCGCATTTTACTAGAGATGAATAACTGTTACCAGCAGGCGGCTTTCGCCTTTTCCGCCAATCGCGAGACGCAACTCGCCGCCGATGCCCGCATTGAAATTGCTTTCGCCGGACGCTCCAACGCGGGCAAATCGAGTGCGCTCAATACGCTCACCAACCAGAAGGCGCTGGCGCGGGTATCGCGCACGCCGGGGCGGACGCAGCTCATTAACTATTTCGCCCTGCCGGAGCCGGGCTGCTATCTCGTTGATTTGCCGGGCTACGGCTATGCCGAGGTGCCGGAGCAGATGCGCGCGCACTGGCAGGCGCTGTTGGGGCGTTATTTGCTGACGCGGGCGGTGTTGCGCGGCATCGTGCTGCTGATGGACATCCGCCACCCGATGAAGGATTTGGACATCCGTATGCTGGAATGCTGCGCCGAGCGGCAATTGCCCGCGCATATTTTGCTGACCAAGGCGGACAAGTTGAGCCGGGGCGCGGCGGGCAAGCAGTTGCAGGCGGTGCGGGGCGAACTCGCCAACTGGCGCGCGCCGTTTAGCGTGCAGACGTTTTCCAGTCTGAAAAAGGAAGGGCTACCCGCGCTGGTGGCGCAACTGGATCAATGGATGGTGGCGGATGCTGGCTGAATTGTCGCTGTGGGTACTGGCGCTCTTGGCGCTGGTCGGCACGGTCGCCGGTTTTGTCGATACCCTCGCCGGGGGCGGCGGGATGCTGACCATTCCGGCGCTGCTGCTCGCCGGATTGCCGCCCGATGCGGCGCTCGCCACCAACAAATTGCAGGGCAGTTTCGGCACGCTGTCGGCGACGTGGTATTTCGTCAAACGCGGCCAGATTGCCTTTCGCCGCCTGTTGCCGGGTATCGCTGCCTGCGCGGCGGGCGCGGCCTGCGGCACGCTGACGGTGCAATATCTGCCGCAGGCGCTGTTGCAACAGGCGCTGCCGCTGCTGCTGGCGGCGGTGGCGCTGGTGTTCATCTTCATGCCGTCGCTCGGCGCGGTGGCGCGGGAGGCGCGGCTGCCGTTTGCCGGATTTGTCGGCGCGGCGGCGCTGCCCATCGGTTTTTATGACGGCTTTCTCGGCCCCGGCACGGGCAGTTTTTTCATGCTGGCGCTGATTTCGCTGCGCGGCTACACCCTGCAACAGGCGACGATTGAGGCGAAAGCGTACAACGCCACCACCAATCTGGTGTCGCTGCTGGTGTTCCTCGCGGGCGGGAAAATCCTCTGGCTGGCAGGGCTGGTGATGGCAGCGGGACAACTGCTCGGCGCGCGCCTCGCCGCCGGGCTGATTGTCAGTAAGGGCAACCGCCTGATTCGCCCGGCGGTGATTGCGATGTCGCTCATCATGAGCGCGGTGTTGGCGCACCGTTACTGGTTTTAGCGGCGAATGATCAAACCAGGCGCAATGCCTGTTCAAACTGCGCTTCAATAAGGCGCCTTCTACTGCAAATATTTTGCGCGGACGGCGATTCCGTTCCCGTACAGCACTCTTGATGTTCCCGTCGGAATTGTGGGCAACATCCTGATATAGCAATCCTCACAAAGTTCTGTACAAGGCGCGCCGTACTAATTTGTACGGCCTTCGCGGCGTCCGTGTCGGAGACGCTAAACCGGTTCTTGGGCGTATCGCTATCAATTTGCCGTATCCTGCCGCCGTCCCAACCACAACCGGAGCGCCTTATGCCCATCTGCTACGCCCATTCCGCCGAAAACCGCCCTGAAAGCGACTGGCAAACCCTGAAAAGCCACGCCGAAAACGTCGCCGCGCTGGCCGCCCAATTTGCCGAACCCTTCGGTGCGGCGGAAATCGCCCGCTACACCGGCCTCCTGCACGACCTCGGCAAATACAGCGACCCCTTCCAAAACCGCCTGCGTGGTGGCAAGCGTGTCGATCACGCCACCGCCGGCGCGAAAGAAGCCATTGCCCGCTGGCAGCTGATCGGCAAACTGATGGCGTACTGCATCGCCGGCCACCATGCCGGGCTTGCCAACGGCAGTGGCGAAGGCAAGAACCGCAGCACCTTAAAAGAACGCCTCGCCGCCGACATTCCCGCGCTTAACCCCGTCTGGCAAGCGGAAATCCCGCTGCCGGAAAAAATCGCCCTGTCGCCGCCCAAACGTCATCCTGACTATCATAATTTTGACCAAGATAAACAAGTGGCGCACTGCAGATTTATCGAGTCCTTCTTCATCCGCATGCTCTACTCCTGCCTGGTCGATGCCGACTACCTAGACACCGAAGCCTTCTACGCCAAACTGGAAAATGAAACCATCGAACGCGGCAACTACCCCGCCCTAAGCGACTTGCAACAGGCGTTTAACCAGCATTTACAAAACGTGCGCGCCGATGCCAAAAAACACAGCGAAGGCGGTCAAGCGGAGCTGAACCAGCTGCGCAGTGAAATCCTTGACCACGCGCAGCAGCAAGCGGCGCTCGCGCCCGGCCTCTTTACCCTGACCGTGCCGACCGGCGGCGGCAAAACCTACACCTCGATGGCGTTCGCCCTCGAACACGCACGCCAGCACGGGCAGCGACGCATCATCTACATCATCCCCTTTACTAGCATCATCGAGCAAAACGCCGGCGAATTCCGCAAAGCCTTCGGCGCGCTTGGCGAAGCGGCGGTGCTGGAACATCACAGCACCTTCGACGACCGCACCCTGCAAGAGCGCGACACCCGCGACAAACTGCGCCACGCCACAGAAAACTGGGACGCGCCCATCGTCGTCACCACCGCCGTCCAATTCTTTGAAAGCCTTTTTGCCGACCGCTCGGCGCGCTGCCGCAAACTGCACAACATCGCAGGCAGCGTCATCATCCTCGACGAAGCGCAAATGCTGCCGCTGCACCTCTTGCGCCCGGTGATGGCGGCGATAGACGAACTGGCGCGCAACTACCGCTGCACCGTCGTCATGTGTACCGCGACCCAACCCGCCATTGACGCCAAACACGGCTTCTACGGCGGCTTCAGCGACGTGCGCGAAATCGCCCCCGATCCGGCGCGCCTCTACACCGCGCTACGCCGCACCACCGTGCGACACATCGGCAAGCAAAGCGATGCCGAATTACTCGAACATCTCACCGCCCAGCCGCAGCTCCTCATCATCGTCAATAACCGCCGCCACGCGCGCAGCCTCTACGACAGCGCAAAACCCCTCGACGGCGTGTACCACCTCACCACGCTGATGTGCGCCGAGCACCGCAGCGAAGTGCTAAAAACCATCCGCGCGCGGCTAAAAGCGGGCGCCCCCTGCCGCCTCATCGCCACCTCGCTGATTGAGGCGGGGGTGGATGTCAGCTTCCCGCGGCTGATGCGGGCAGAGGCGGGCGCCGATTCCATCGCCCAAGCCGCCGGACGCTGCAACCGCGAAAACCTGCGGACAGCAGACGAGAGTGAAGTACTGATATTCCGCCCCGAAGAGCAATGGAAAGCGCCGCCGGAACTGGCGACATACGCCGCCTGTATGCGCGAAACCCTACGTAACGACGGCGACCTGCTCGCGCCGGAGGCGATGATTGCCTACTTCCGGCGTGTCTATGACTTGAGCGACCTCGACAAACATCACATCCTCGAAATGCTCAAAAACGCGGGCAGCGATTTCCCCTTCCAGACCATCGCCGAAAAAAGCCGCGTCATTGAAAGCAACCATATGCTGCCGCTGCTGATTCCCTATGACGCCAACGCAGAAGCACACATCAACGCCCTCGAACACGCCGACACCATCGGCGGCCTCTTGCGCCAGCTACAGCGCTACACCGTGCAAGTGCCGGAAAAAGCCCTATGTATATTATGTAAAAACAGGCGCGTTAAAATTATCAACAAAGAAAAATTTGGCGAACAATTCTATGCCCTGATAGGCACAGACCTCTACGATGCCCAGGCAGGGCTAAATTGGGATAATCCGGACTATATAGATGCAGATAACCTTTGTATATAAATAAAACCTGAAGCGACAATCAGATAAACATACCCGCAGTATTCAGTGCCAATTTGGCCTGAATATTGCTTAAAGCATCTCATTGGAAGGAGCGTTTATGAACAATACTGTCCGACTGCATATATGGGGCGACTACGCCTGCTTCACCCGTCCGGAAATGAAAGTGGAACGGGTTTCTTACGATGTGATTACCCCATCCGCCGCGCGCGGCATCCTGACCGCCATACACTGGAAACCGGCAATGCTTTGGATAATCGACAAAATCCATGTACTCAAGCCTATCCGCTTTGAATCGGTGCGACGTAATGAATTGGGCGGAAAAATATCTGCCAGTAGTGCAAGCGGTGCGATGAAGCGCAAAAGCGTGCAAGACCTGTACACTATCATCGAAGACGATCGCCAACAACGTGCCGCGACCATACTCAAAGACGTCGCCTACATTATTGAAGCCCATATCCAGCTTAACCACGCATTCATCGCCCAAAGCGAACGACCAGAAGAAGAAAATATCGCCAAACACCTGGAAATGTTTAAGCGCCGTGCCCGCAATGGCCAATGCTTCCAGCAACCCTGCATGGGTGTACGCGAATTCCCGGCAAACTTTGCGCTCATTGAAGAAAATGAACCGTTACCCGTATGCGAATTGCCCGAAAACGAACGCAACCGTGATTTGGGCTGGATGCTGCACGACATTGACTTTGCCCACGGCAACACCCCGCATTTCTTCCGCGCCGAAATGATAAATGGCATTATCGAAGTCCCGCTCTTCCGCGCAGAGGAGGTAAAATCATGATATTGCAATCATTGGATCACTATTACTACCGCCTGCTATCAGAAACAGATGGCGCGGGTAAACCAAAGGTTCCGGATTATGGCTTTAGCGAAGAAAAAATTGGCTGGATTATCGTCTTATCACGAGAAGGGGACTGGATTGATCTCAAACCACATTTAACGACAGATAAAAAGCCACAACCCAAACTCATGAATGTCCCACGCGCTGAAAAGCGCACTTCAGGTATTAAACCCAATTTCCTGTGGGACAAAACCGCTTATACCCTTGGCGTGAATGCAAACCCGGATAAAGCAGCGGCGAAAACCCAGCCATTCCTTTTGGCAGAAGATACATTTAGCGCTTTTCGTGAGCGACATCTCGAACTTTTGCAGAAAGAGCAAGATGATGGCTTACGAGCGCTCTATCAATTCTTGGTGAAATGGCAGCCTTCGCGGTTTCAAGATACGTCTGTTGCAGATAAAATAAATATGCTTGACAGCAACATCGTATTCCAATTGGACGGTGCGCGCCGCTATATCCATGAGAGTGAGCGAGCTCGTGTATTATGGGCGGCGCTTTTACAAAACGATGATGCTGAAACTGGCTTATGCCTTATTAGTGGTGAAACTGCACCTATCGCACGCTTGCACCCGGCCATAAAAGGCATACTAGGCGGACAAAGCTCAGGAGGCGCTATCGTCTCCTTTAATAAAGAATCTTTTGAATCATTGGGTAAAGAACAAGGTGCCAATGCCCCTATATCAGAACAGGCAGCCTTTACCTATACGACCGTGCTAAATTATCTGCTGCGCCGGGAAAACAGACATTGTCTTACTATCGGCGATGCCAGTACCGTTTTTTGGGCAGAAGCACCCGATGACAGTAGCGCTGAAGCGGAAGAATCCTTTTTCTTCGATATGATGACAGTTACAGATGGCGAAGAAAATCAAAAAGTCTTCGACATTTTGCAACAAATCGCCAAAGGTCGCCCGCTCAAAGAAATTGCCCCCAATCTGCACGCAGACACCCGCTTCTATATTCTGGGGCTTGCGCCTAACGCCTCGCGTATCTCTATCCGTTTTTGGCTCAATACCACTTTTGGGCAGTTGGCACAGAATTTGGCAGCACACTGGCAAGATTTGGCAATCGAACCTTGCCCGTGGCAAACGCCACCGTCTATCTGGCGTTTGCTGATCCAAACAGCCCCTTTAGGTAAAACAGAAAATATCTCGCCCGTACTGGCAGGCGAAATGACGCGCGCGGTTATCAACGGCACACCTTACCCGATGAGCCTGTTGTCGCAGTTACTTGCCCGCATTCGTGCAGACGGCGATGCCAACGGATTGCGCATCGCCATGATCAAGGCAATCTTGGCGCGGAAATTCCGCAAAGGTTTAATCAAAGAAGGAGTTCCTATGAGCTTGGATAAAGAAAGTAAAAACCCGGCCTATTTGTTAGGCAGGATGTTTGCCGTGCTGGAGCGCATCCAGTATCAGGCATTGGGTGACATCAATGCCGGTATCGCTGACCGTTACTATGGCTCGGCATCGGCTGTGCCCTTCTCCGTTTTTCCGCGTCTGCTGGTGGGCGCACGCCACCATCTCTCGCGTCTGCGGAAAGACAAGCCGGGACTGGCAGTAAACCTCGACAAGGATTTGGGCGAAATCATCTCTGCCTTGCCGCAAAATTATCCGCGCCATTTCAGTATTGATGAACAAGGCCGCTTTTCCATTGGCTATTACCAACAAAAGCAAAGCTATTTTGCCTCCAAAGAATCTGTAACCCCAACCGAAGTATAAGGAATTAACCATGTCTATTCAAAACCGCTACGAATTTGTCTATTTCTTTGACGTCACCAACGGCAACCCCAATGGCGATCCCGATGCCGGTAATATGCCGCGTCTTGACCCGGAAAGCAGCAAAGGATTGGTCACCGATGTCTGTTTGAAACGTAAAATTCGTAACTTCATTGAAGTCGCCTACGAAAATGCGCCGGGCTATGAAATCTATGTTAAAGAAAAAAGCGTACTGAACCTGCAAAACAAGCGTGCTTATGAAGCATTGGGCGTTGCACCAGAAGCTAAAAAACTTCCTAAAGATGAAGCCAAAGCTCGCGAAATTACCGCGTGGATGTGCAATAACTTTTTCGATATTCGCAGTTTTGGCGCGGTTATGACGACTGAGGTGAATAGTGGTCAAGTTCGTGGACCGGTACAATTGGCATTTGCGCAATCTCTTGACCCCATCGTCCCGCTGGAGATTTCCATTACCCGTATGGCGGTAACCAACGAAAAAGATCTCGAAAAAGAGCGCACCATGGGCCGCAAGCATATCGTGCCTTATGCCCTGTATCGCGTACATGGTTTTATCTCTGCCAATCTGGCGGCAAAAACCGGCTTCTCTGACGAAGATTTGCAGAAACTCTGGCAAGCCTTGCAAATGATGTTTGAATACGACCGTTCCGCTGCCCGTGGTGAAATGACGGCGCGCAAACTCATTGTCTTTAAGCATGACAGTGTATTGGGTAATCAACCCGCGCATAAACTGTTTGAGCGTGTGACTGTTGACCGTGTCCAGGGCGAAAGTGGCTCACCCGCTGCAGCGTTTTCTGATTATCGTATCAATGTGAATCGCGAAGCGTTGCAAGGCGTTACTATCGAAGAATTGCTGTAAGTCAATGGAATCTATCCCGCTATCCGCCTTGCAGCATTATGCCTTTTGCCCACGACAATGCGCGTTAATTCATAACGAGCAATTGTGGGCGGCAAATCTTCTCACCGTACAGGGCGATTTGCTGCATGAGCGGGTAGATGCGGGTGAGCCGGAAACGCGCAAGGGCATACGCTATGAGCGTAGTGTTCATGTCTATTCTTTGGCGTTGGGTATTGGCGGCATATTGGATTTGCTCGAAATAGAGACCGCAAGCGGCATAATGCGCCCGGTAGAATATAAACGCGGGCGACCCAAAAAAGACAATTGGGACAAAATACAATTATGCGCCCAGGCATTTTGTCTGGAAGAAATGCGCAATACCACCATAACAGAAGGCGCTTTATGGTACGGGCAAACCCGGCACCGCGAAATGGTGTCTTTCGATGCGGCATTACGCACAGAAACCCAAACGGTTATTGCCGAAGTACGCGAACTGTTGGAATCTGGCAGGACGCCCCCCGCACATTATGCCAAGCATTGCAAGTCCTGTTCATTAATAGAGTTATGTCAGCCGCAGCTACTTAGTAAAGACCGCTCTGCGATGTATATCGCCAACTTGTTTTCCCAAGAAGCAGAGGACTTATGAAATCGGTTGGCAAAGAAAAAGCGTTGTATATCGCGCGGCGTATGCACCCGGATTTTGTTTTCAATATGGCGCAACTTGAAGGCAATCCTTATACCTTTCCGGAAGTACAAACGACATTATCCGGGATTACTGTTGGTGGTCATAAAATTAGTGATCAAACGCAGATATTGAATATTGCCGCAGGCTGGTCAGAAATTATCCGACAAGCTGCAACCAACACATTTGTCGTCAACAAAGAAAATTTTATTCATATCAATACACTGATTGCCAAAGATGAAGCGTTGGCTGTTGGCGATTTCCGCGATGGCCAGGTAGGCATTAGCGGCACAGATTACCGCCCACCCCGTGCGGGTACGGAGCTTGAAAATGCCTTTTTACAGTTATTACAACATTATCAACAGACTCCAGATATTGCAATAAAGGCATTTGGTGTTTTTCTGGATACGGCACGGGCGCAATTCTTTTACGATGGCAACAAACGCACCGGGCAGTTAATGATGAATGGTATCCTGCTTTCTGCAGGCTATGCGCCAATGGTTATCTTTGCCGATGCACAACTGGAATATAACCATAAAATGTTGCCGTTTTATCAGAGTGGCAACAAAGATGAAATGATTGCCTTCTTGCAAAGACAATATGAACGTGTACTAAACAAATTCCAAAACTGATGCGCAAACTGCAAAATACCCTGTTTATTACCACACAAGGATGCTATTTACACAAAGAGCGGGAAACGCTGGTTGTAGCGCATGAAAAGCGTAAACTGGCGCAACTGCCCGTTCATGCCATTGCGCATATTTTTTGCTTCGGCAATGTATTGGTATCACCATTCCTGTTGGGATTTTGTGGTGAGAATAATGTCAATCTGGCATTTTTTACCGAATACGGCAAATATTTGGGGCGCTTGCAAGGAGTACAAAGCGGCAATGTCTTGCTGCGGCGCGCACAATATCGTTTGTCTGAAACCAATCCCGTCCCTATTGCCCGCCACATCATTGCTGCCAAAATACAGGCAAGCCGCCGTGTCTTGCAGCGCCATATCCGCAATTATGGTGAAGATAACGAATTGAGTGAAGCGGTGCGCGCGCTGGATAGCAGCCTGCACCAATTACAAAAAACCGATACTCTGGACAGCGTGCGTGGCATCGAAGGCGATGCCGCATCCCGCTATTTTGCCGTATTTGGCCGCCTGATTCGCCAAACAGAATTTACCTTTGATGGACGTAACCGCCGCCCGCCCCGTGATCCCGTAAATGCGCTGCTGTCATTACTATATAGCGTATTGGGAAAAGAAATTAGCGGTGCGTTGCAAAGTGTAGGGCTGGATGCGCAAGTTGGCTTCCTCCATGCCGACCGCCCCGGCCGTGACAGCCTGGCGCAAGATATTTTAGAAGAATTCCGCGCCTGGTGGATTGACCGCCTGGTATTGAGCCTAGTCAATAGAAAACAAATCCAGTTAAAAGATTTCAGTACTGAAGCAAGCGGTGCGGTACAAATCAAAGACGATGCACGCAAATCACTATTTCAAGCACTACAAGCAAAAAAACAGGAAAAAATTACGCATCCCTATTTGCAGGAAGAAGTTGAAATTGGCCTGTTGCCATATATTCAGGCATTATTACTGGCACGCCATTTACGTGGCGATCTCGAACAATACCCACCATTCCTGATGCGCTAATGCTGGTACTCATTACTTACGATATCTCTTTTGCTGACGCAAGCGGTGCAAAACGATTGCGACAAATCGCCGCACATTGTCAGAATTACGGCGTGCGTGTGCAATATTCCGTATTTGAATGCGATGTCAATCCCGAACAATGGGCACGCCTTAAAGACAAACTGCTGCAGACCTATCAACCGGCAACAGACAGCTTGCGTTTTTATATGCTCGGCAGCAAAGGGCGCAATAAAATTGAGCATTATGGCGCGAAGGCAGCACCCGATATCTTCCACGATGCTTTGATTATCTAGCGCTAACCACCAGTTCCCAGTGAAATACCGGGATGTTAGCGATAGCGTTAATAACATGAATAACCTGATAATTTTATATACGGCACACAGAATGCTGTTTATCACCCTGTACCTTTCTGGCAGGCTGGCGCGCAACGCGCCCTTAAGCCAGACCGTACCTGTCATCCGGTGATGGCAGTCGCTCCCCACGCGGGAGCGCGAATTGAAACATAGAAGGTAAAAGGCGGGTTAACATGGTATATTGTCGCTCCCCACGCGGGAGCGCGAATTGAAACTGACTGCAAGAAGTAAGCCATAAGCTGGCTAGGCGTCGCTCCCCACGCGGGAGCGCGAATTGAAACAGTACCTTAGCGGCATTCTGTTTACTGATTGGCGTCGCTCCCCACGCGGGAGCGCGAATTGAAACGACGAACACTTGCCCCTTAAAACTGACAACCACGTCGCTCCCCACGCGGGAGCGCGAATTGAAACTACAACAACATTGATGACGATACTAGGATGACAAGGTCGCTCCCCACGCGGGAGCGCGAATTGAAACAACGTATGAATACAAGTTCAAAACAGCAAAAGGGTCGCTCCCCACGCGGGAGCGCGAATTGAAACTGTAAGGTTGTTTTCAGCGATAAGCCGTTCAATGGTCGCTCCCCACGCGGGAGCGCGAATTGAAACATGGCTTTGATGGTGAACTGATTATTGGCGCACGTCGCTCCCCACGCGGGAGCGCGAATTGAAACATGATGATTTACCTGCTCTCAATCAAGCCCACTATGTCGCTCCCCACGCGGGAGCGCGAATTGAAACATAATATCAGCGCAGATTTTGTTAATCGCGTCTTGTCGCTCCCCACGCGGGAGCGCGAATTGAAACTATAAATTCACGGGCGGCGGCGGCACGTGATAAAGTCGCTCCCCACGCGGGAGCGCGAATTGAAACATATAAAATCGAAGCGCCATGTACGGTTACGCTGGTCGCTCCCCACGCGGGAGCGCGAATTGAAACTAGTCGCTTAATGACAAAAGTAAGCGTGTCTGCGTCGCTCCCCACGCGGGAGCGCGAATTGAAACTACGTAAAGGGTTTTGTTCTTAAGCCCTTCAACAGTCGCTCCCCACGCGGGAGCGCGAATTGAAACTTGGCCTGGCTTGATTGCCTTGCCTATGTGCGCGTCGCTCCCCACGCGGGAGCGCGAATTGAAACGTTAATATCTGTTTTGAGTTTTTAGCTTTCCCAAGTCGCTCCCCACGCGGGAGCGCGAATTGAAACTGTAGCAGCTAATCAGCGCCATATACCACAAGCCGTCGCTCCCCACGCGGGAGCGCGAATTGAAACCTAATTTGTATAAGTACGTTATTGCTTTCCAAGGTCGCTCCCCACGCGGGAGCGCGAATTGAAACTACAGATGGCAGAGACCATCTGATTTTCAAGAACGTCGCTCCCCACGCGGGAGCGCGAATTGAAACCTTTGTTGTGGCGCATTATAGCGCAATCGCCGACGTCGCTCCCCACGCGGGAGCGCGAATTGAAACAACGTCAACGGCCTGACCTTCGACAACTGGCACAGTCGCTCCCCACGCGGGAGCGCGAATTGAAACTACAGTCTTGCCAATAAACGAATGCAAAAGAATACGTCGCTCCCCACGCGGGAGCGCGAATTGAAACGGCCCCTGAGTAATGAGATAGACGTCAAAGCCGCGTCGCTCCCCACGCGGGAGCGCGAATTGAAACGCCAACACCGCCGATAACATAACACTCACGCAGAGTCGCTCCCCACGCGGGAGCGCGAAT
Source organism: Cardiobacterium sp. (assembly GCF_057314735.1). NCBI lineage: Bacteria > Pseudomonadati > Pseudomonadota > Gammaproteobacteria > Cardiobacteriales > Cardiobacteriaceae > Cardiobacterium > Cardiobacterium sp. Next base: position 12,468 of record NZ_DBHKZK010000076.1, on the reverse strand, counting down.
TGAAACGCCGTGCTGGCGTTCGCCACGCCGACCGACAACGTCGCTCCCCACGCGGGAGCGCGAATTGAAACTTGGTGTTATTGCCTACCTTGCTGTTGTGTGCGAGTCGCTCCCCACGCGGGAGCGCGAATTGAAACAAGGCGAGGATTAAATCATGAAAATCAATCAATTGCGTCGCTCCCCACGCGGGAGCGCGAATTGAAACAATGATTATGTCGAAAACATCCGCCGCTGGGCAGGTCGCTCCCCACGCGGGAGCGCGAATTGAAACAAACCTTGAGGATGGTGGCGTTGACTTAAAAGACGTCGCTCCCCACGCGGGAGCGCGAATTGAAACGCCACGTTGTCAATACTTGCATTGTTCCGTGTGTCGCTCCCCACGCGGGAGCGCGAATTGAAACCTTTCAGCGCCGCCAATACCGCCAGCCCGTCGCGTCGCTCCCCACGCGGGAGCGCGAATTGAAACGTTGGCTTTGCCACGAATACCGTCTGTGCCGAAAGTCGCTCCCCACGCGGGAGCGCGAATTGAAACCCATTCCCTCTTGGTGATGGGAATGGATGTCATTGTCGCTCCCCACGCGGGAGCGCGAATTGAAACAGGTAGCTATTGTAACAAAGTGTTATAATAGCCGTCGCTCCCCACGCGGGAGCGCGAATTGAAACTGTTAAAAATCAGAAATGCAAGCCCTTTTGATTGTCGCTCCCCACGCGGGAGCGCGAATTGAAACAAAGACCCGTTTGATGGCATTGTTGCTGACCTTAGTCGCTCCCCACGCGGGAGCGCGAATTGAAACCCGGCAAGCTCTTTGAAGAAGCAGCGAAGTTCTTCAAGTCGCTCCCCACGCGGGAGCGCGAATTGAAACTTTGTTGATTTGGTGCCTGATTTGGGCATGGCGTGTCGCTCCCCACGCGGGAGCGCGAATTGAAACCGGATCGGCACGGCTCGCCGCTTCCCAGTCTTCTGTCGCTCCCCACGCGGGAGCGCGAATTGAAACGCAAAATTACCGGTTAACACGGGGGGCGGCTTCGTCGCTCCCCACGCGGGAGCGCGAATTGAAACACCAATGCCGTTGCCTCCGTCGCCCAATACAAGGTCGCTCCCCACGCGGGAGCGCGAATTGAAACGAAGGGGTGGACAAGGCGCCGACGATGCAACGCCGTCGCTCCCCACGCGGGAGCGCGAATTGAAACGCAAAATTACCGGTTAACACGGGGGGCGGCTTCGTCGCTCCCCACGCGGGAGCGCGAATTGAAACGGCATCGCCCATGCTGCTGCCGTTCACCTCGTCCGTCGCTCCCCACGCGGGAGCGCGAATTGAAACTGTTTTCGGGCGTGGCGAACGCCAGCACGGCAAACGTCGCTCCCCACGCGGGAGCGCGAATTGAAACACCTCCGCCAAAGTGCATGCGCTTGAGACCTCCCGTCGCTCCCCACGCGGGAGCGCGAATTGAAACTATCAGGGCTGCGCGGCGGCGCAACAGCAGCGGGGTCGCTCCCCACGCGGGAGCGCGAATTGAAACGCATTGGCACCGCGCAAAAAACCGTCGCATAAAGTCGCTCCCCACGCGGGAGCGCGAATTGAAACGCAAAATGAAAGCCGCAGCGGTAGGCTTGCCGCGTCGCTCCCCACGCGGGAGCGCGAATTGAAACGCGGAACAGTTCGCGCTGGCGCTCGTTGCCGAGGTCGCTCCCCACGCGGGAGCGCGAATTGAAACGCCCGGCGCCGCATCAGCAAAACCATGTACAACGTCGCTCCCCACGCGGGAGCGCGAATTGAAACGCAGCCCTGATAGAACTGTTGCTTGACGATATAAGTCGCTCCCCACGCGGGAGCGCGAATTGAAACTCCGGTTGAGGGGGTTCGGGGGTAGGTTCGTCAAGTCGCTCCCCACGCGGGAGCGCGAATTGAAACATGCACTGCGCCCGCGGAAAATCCTTCGGCTTGCGTCGCTCCCCACGCGGGAGCGCGAATTGAAACGCCCCATCCAAATCGCCCTCACCGCCGCCAGTCGTCGCTCCCCACGCGGGAGCGCGAATTGAAACTAAATTTCGTGAATCCCTTGCGTGATGTGCCATCGTCGCTCCCCACGCGGGAGCGCGAATTGAAACAGCAAGGACAAACCCTCATTTGGGATGAACAAGTGTCGCTCCCCACGCGGGAGCGCGAATTGAAACCCGGGATTTGAGATGAGTGAGTATTGGGCGGAGCGTCGCTCCCCACGCGGGAGCGCGAATTGAAACGACAATTGGCACAAGATGGGCGACCCACGAGACCGTCGCTCCCCACGCGGGAGCGCGAATTGAAACGTAGTGGGTGCAGTCCAAGCCGTGCCTTTCAAAAGTCGCTCCCCACGCGGGAGCGCGAATTGAAACTCTGTTCATGACTTTGGTGTGGATGATATTGTGGTCGCTCCCCACGCGGGAGCGCGAATTGAAACATTCTCAATGGCGGAAAATCAATGCCGCGGAATACGTCGCTCCCCACGCGGGAGCGCGAATTGAAACGCATTATGTAAAAGCGATAAAGCATTTCAAGTTCGTCGCTCCCCACGCGGGAGCGCGAATTGAAACCATCGCGGCAATAATCCAATGATGAAGATAAGGCGTCGCTCCCCACGCGGGAGCGCGAATTGAAACATGGTACGGAATGCCGTTGAAGTTATCAGCGCCTGTCGCTCCCCACGCGGGAGCGCGAATTGAAACTTGTTGTCCTTATGAAGGCTAAAAGAAAAGACAAGTCGCTCCCCACGCGGGAGCGCGAATTGAAACAAAACTAGATACATCGAAAGATGAAGGAGAAAAGGTCGCTCCCCACGCGGGAGCGCGAATTGAAACAATGAAATCAACAGAATGATTTATAAATTTGGTAGTCGCTCCCCACGCGGGAGCGCGAATTGAAACTGGAATATCCAGCTTCACGCCCAACGGAATGAGAAGTCGCTCCCCACGCGGGAGCGCGAATTGAAACTGTTTGCAAAGTTTTCATAAGTGAAAATCCTATGTCGCTCCCCACGCGGGAGCGCGAATTGAAACTTGACATTATACATATTGGCTGCTGCTTTAGCCGTCGCTCCCCACGCGGGAGCGCGAATTGAAACTACCTTATGAATGCGTAGAAATTGCAGGCGGTATGTCGCTCCCCACGCGGGAGCGCGAATTGAAACATGCTCCTCCGGCGATGCCAGTAGCCGCTCGCGTGTCGCTCCCCACGCGGGAGCGCGAATTGAAACTCCAAGCCTTGTGCGGCCTCGGTCGCGGTGTACTGTCGCTCCCCACGCGGGAGCGCGAATTGAAACATACCAAACTCGCTCCATAAACTCTTCGAATTTGTCGCTCCCCACGCGGGAGCGCGAATTGAAACAGAATGATGTCTTTGGCTCTGATGCGAACATTCGTCGCTCCCCACGCGGGAGCGCGAATTGAAACGTTTCAAAGATATCAACATTTTCGACCAAATAAGGTCGCTCCCCACGCGGGAGCGCGAATTGAAACAATGAGAATGCAACAGAATCGTTTTCATCTGCTGGTCGCTCCCCACGCGGGAGCGCGAATTGAAACATAAACAGGGCTACAAAATGCCCTGTAAACTTGGTCGCTCCCCACGCGGGAGCGCGAATTGAAACTCACTTCCAGTTCCCAACGGTCTTCTTTCTTTTGTCGCTCCCCACGCGGGAGCGCGAATTGAAACGCCAAGTTTGAAACAAGTTACATTAGAGCCGATGGTCGCTCCCCACGCGGGAGCGCGAATTGAAACTTCATAATTCTGTCTCTGAATGTAAAGCGCGGAAGTCGCTCCCCACGCGGGAGCGCGAATTGAAACAAACATACGGGAAAGAAAACAACGTAACACGTTTGTCGCTCCCCACGCGGGAGCGCGAATTGAAACTCTTCAATGGGTCAGTAACCGCCCAGTTGAAGGGTCGCTCCCCACGCGGGAGCGCGAATTGAAACATGTTTTGTTGAAGCCGAGATTGAGGCTGATACGTCGCTCCCCACGCGGGAGCGCGAATTGAAACTTGATAAATTAGAACATACACCAAAAACTGTAGCGGTCGCTCCCCACGCGGGAGCGCGAATTGAAACCGTATTACAAGTACAAGGAAGAAACCACAACTGAGTCGCTCCCCACGCGGGAGCGCGAATTGAAACAAAAGAAAGAGCTGACCTGTTGGCGTCCATTTAGTCGCTCCCCACGCGGGAGCGCGAATTGAAACGAGCCTCTAGGAAGCGTTTTAAGGGCTTGTTTTGTCGCTCCCCACGCGGGAGCGCGAATTGAAACAATCGTGGCAGGATTTGAACAAAGAAGGCTTTGTGTCGCTCCCCACGCGGGAGCGCGAATTGAAACCGCCCCATGATAGGTTTCCAATCTGCGCCAACCGTCGCTCCCCACGCGGGAGCGCGAATTGAAACCCACTCATGATTAAAAGAGTTAATCGGTTTTCCTGAAGTCGCTCCCCACGCGGGAGCGCGAATTGAAACGTTATATACAAGAATGAAATATTTATCATTCCGCGTCGCTCCCCACGCGGGAGCGCGAATTGAAACTGTAAGGCTAACAGCTACTTGGAAATGCAACCACGTCGCTCCCCACGCGGGAGCGCGAATTGAAACAACCAAAGCGCGGAATTGTGCTTGGGTAATGCTGGTCGCTCCCCACGCGGGAGCGCGAATTGAAACGACGTTAGTCCGCGCCCATATACCACAAAGCGGGTCGCTCCCCACGCGGGAGCGCGAATTGAAACAGCTACTAACGAACATACTGGTTATGGCGGTACGGTCGCTCCCCACGCGGGAGCGCGAATTGAAACAATCTCAACAATGTTGCCCTTTGAATAAAGTGAGTCGCTCCCCACGCGGGAGCGCGAATTGAAACTTGAATGGCACGAAGTATCTGAAAATTACCAATGTCGCTCCCCACGCGGGAGCGCGAATTGAAACGGTCGCCTCCAGTTGGGTAATCGCCGGGTCGCGCGTCGCTCCCCACGCGGGAGCGCGAATTGAAACCTGGCAGTCAATACAGCGGATGGCCGCCGGGTTGGTCGCTCCCCACGCGGGAGCGCGAATTGAAACGCTTTCGCGCTCCCGCTGCTGTTGCGCCGCCGCGTCGCTCCCCACGCGGGAGCGCGAATTGAAACTGAGATGAGCGAGTATTGGGCGGAGCCAAAAACCTGTGTCGCTCCCCACGCGGGAGCGCGAATTGAAACTAATGGGTTTTGTAATCACTAACATTCTTAACCGTGTCGCTCCCCACGCGGGAGCGCGAATTGAAACGGGCAGGAATAAAAGACGGAAAACCTACCGCTTATGTCGCTCCCCACGCGGGAGCGCGAATTGAAACGATGCCATCCGCAAAGGGTGCAGCCTTGACGATAGTCGCTCCCCACGCGGGAGCGCGAATTGAAACTATATTTATATCAATAAAATACCCGTGTTTTGTTGGTCGCTCCCCACGCGGGAGCGCGAATTGAAACATTCGGATCGTGGACGATGTATTTGGCGTTTTTGTCGCTCCCCACGCGGGAGCGCGAATTGAAACCCAAAAACCGGGCGAAACGGGTGTACGGCCAGCGTCGCTCCCCACGCGGGAGCGCGAATTGAAACCCAATCGCCCTGGGTTTGTTTGATGCGCTTGGCTGTCGCTCCCCACGCGGGAGCGCGAATTGAAACCGCCCCAATCCGCCCCGGCTCGCTGCAAATCACGTCGCTCCCCACGCGGGAGCGCGAATTGAAACGTCGGTCGCTTTGACACGACGAGCGACCTCGCCCCGTCGCTCCCCACGCGGGAGCGCGAATTGAAACACCTACCGAGTCTTTGAAATCAAAGAAAAGGCAGTCGCTCCCCACGCGGGAGCGCGAATTGAAACTCGGCACAGACCAGCCACGCACTCAAATTGAGGCGTCGCTCCCCACGCGGGAGCGCGAATTGAAACATGGACAGCACGAAAGACTACCAAATAAATATAGGTCGCTCCCCACGCGGGAGCGCGAATTGAAACGTTATGATGCCTATGAAATGGGCTTTGCCGCTGGGTCGCTCCCCACGCGGGAGCGCGAATTGAAACGCAGCCCTGATAGAACTGTTGCTTGACGATATAAGTCGCTCCCCACGCGGGAGCGCGAATTGAAACTCCTTCGTCCACCGGACGCATTAGCGGCGCGTAGGTCGCTCCCCACGCGGGAGCGCGAATTGAAACAACGCGCGCAGCGTCCACGCGGCGGTGCGTGTGCGTCGCTCCCCACGCGGGAGCGCGAATTGAAACCCAGCCAGCCGCGCAAAAAGGCGGGGGCGTAGCGTCGCTCCCCACGCGGGAGCGCGAATTGAAACCAACCACACATTGGATGAAACAGTATCAAGCAGCGTCGCTCCCCACGCGGGAGCGCGAATTGAAACCTGAATGAAGTCATCTACCGGACAGCAATAATCAAGTCGCTCCCCACGCGGGAGCGCGAATTGAAACTAGCAGGATTTCTGCACAACGATGACTTCATCAAGTCGCTCCCCACGCGGGAGCGCGAATTGAAACTTGACAAACGAGAACACAAATGCCTTACCGAAGCGTCGCTCCCCACGCGGGAGCGCGAATTGAAACATTGAGGGCAAGCCCTGTAATCTGGATGACTATGTCGCTCCCCACGCGGGAGCGCGAATTGAAACTTTCCGTAAAAGAAGGTGGCATTTGGAAGAGAGTGTCGCTCCCCACGCGGGAGCGCGAATTGAAACGTTATTGATATTCATCAAGGGCAGACCTTAAAGCGTCGCTCCCCACGCGGGAGCGCGAATTGAAACAGTTGAACGAATACACCTGCCGTTTACGAATAGCGTCGCTCCCCACGCGGGAGCGCGAATTGAAACCCTGCATCGCGCAAGGGGCGGGGGTGATGCGTGGGTCGCTCCCCACGCGGGAGCGCGAATTGAAACGTTATATACAAGAATGAAATATTTATCATTCCGGTCGCTCCCCACGCGGGAGCGCGAATTGAAACACACAAAACGGTATCAAGAAAGTAGTCATTGCCTGTCGCTCCCCACGCGGGAGCGCGAATTGAAACCAGCCTAAAGCCCTACCTAAAGCGCTGTTTCTAAGTCGCTCCCCACGCGGGAGCGCGAATTGAAACCAGCAAGAATGCACGGGTTGTAGAAGAATCACATGTCGCTCCCCACGCGGGAGCGCGAATTGAAACAACATTTCTAACCAGATTCAGAATGATGTCTTTGTCGCTCCCCACGCGGGAGCGCGAATTGAAACACCTAATGGCGTATCCAGTTCATCATAAAAGAAGGTCGCTCCCCACGCGGGAGCGCGAATTGAAACCACTAGCCCTAGCTTTGGCTTCTTCAGCAAGTAGTCGCTCCCCACGCGGGAGCGCGAATTGAAACTTACCAATGTCCCAAACACCAACAATAAGGCTTTGTCGCTCCCCACGCGGGAGCGCGAATTGAAACAATAGATTCGGCTTGGATAACTTGCTAAAGTAGGTCGCTCCCCACGCGGGAGCGCGAATTGAAACGCCCGTGCCCAAAAAGCAGATACCGCCGAAAATTGTCGCTCCCCACGCGGGAGCGCGAATTGAAACTCATCAATGAGGACAATCACAGACAACAGCAAGGGTCGCTCCCCACGCGGGAGCGCGAATTGAAACGTTTTGAGTTTTTCAAGTTGGCACAACACCTATGTGTCGCTCCCCACGCGGGAGCGCGAATTGAAACCCTTGCCGCGATCCGTGGCTCCGCTCGTAAAGAGGTCGCTCCCCACGCGGGAGCGCGAATTGAAACTGCCACTCCGTAACCCAATGGCCGCGAATCAGCGTCGCTCCCCACGCGGGAGCGCGAATTGAAACAAACGATGAGCTTACATATTGGGATGAAAGCAGAGGTCGCTCCCCACGCGGGAGCGCGAATTGAAACCGAATATAAACCGTCCCGGCTTCGTTTGCCCGCTTGTCGCTCCCCACGCGGGAGCGCGAATTGAAACCACTCCTGATAGATGCGGTCAATCGCCGCCAGTGTCGCTCCCCACGCGGGAGCGCGAATTGAAACCGCTGGAAATGGCAAAGAGAGACAATGTAACGGGGTCGCTCCCCACGCGGGAGCGCGAATTGAAACGGTGTCCACGACAATGACACCACGGAAGGACGGGGTCGCTCCCCACGCGGGAGCGCGAATTGAAACATCGGCAAGGCGAAATAGGGGGGGGCATCATGTTGTCGCTCCCCACGCGGGAGCGCGAATTGAAACGCCTCATTTGAGGCGTTATTTACCGCCCCGCTTTTGTCGCTCCCCACGCGGGAGCGCGAATTGAAACTTTATTGGCGACGCAGCCGCCGATTGGTGTAGCGTCGCTCCCCACGCGGGAGCGCGAATTGAAACGCGCGACGTAAAATGTTTGGGGTCGATGCCTACCGTCGCTCCCCACGCGGGAGCGCGAATTGAAACCAACACTTGCCGCGATAACGGCACCCAATGCACGTCGCTCCCCACGCGGGAGCGCGAATTGAAACTCAATCTTTGCGTCCTGTAGGGCGTTGGTCTTGTGTCGCTCCCCACGCGGGAGCGCGAATTGAAACCATACGTCGCATGATGGAAAATGAAGAGCCATTTTGTCGCTCCCCACGCGGGAGCGCGAATTGAAACAGCATGGCCGCAAAAATGTCCGGTGTTTTCTAAAGTCGCTCCCCACGCGGGAGCGCGAATTGAAACGGCCAGGAATATGCCGACGACATCTCGCTCATGGGTCGCTCCCCACGCGGGAGCGCGAATTGAAACCAAGAACTGGTAACTTACATTCAAAATCCGAACCGTCGCTCCCCACGCGGGAGCGCGAATTGAAACGATGAATCTGGCATTATTAAAACTTGCCCTTCAAGTCGCTCCCCACGCGGGAGCGCGAATTGAAACATATAATTCCCGGCTGGGCGTGCAAATGCCCTGGGTCGCTCCCCACGCGGGAGCGCGAATTGAAACGCGCCCGCACCAGTCGGCGATGTCGGCGGTGCGCGTCGCTCCCCACGCGGGAGCGCGAATTGAAACATTAAATAATCAACAAATAAAAAATGCAAGTTAATGTCGCTCCCCACGCGGGAGCGCGAATTGAAACAAATTCCCGAAGCGCTATTACGGCTATTATCAAAGGTCGCTCCCCACGCGGGAGCGCGAATTGAAACGAGACATGGCGGGAACAATGCGGCGCGGCACTCGTCGCTCCCCACGCGGGAGCGCGAATTGAAACTGCTCGCACCAGTCGTTGTAAGTGTCCTGAGTGAGTCGCTCCCCACGCGGGAGCGCGAATTGAAACAGTACAACTCTAAATCTAGAGTGGAATCAGAATCGTCGCTCCCCACGCGGGAGCGCGAATTGAAACGTATCTCAAAACGGTACAACTTGGAACGCTATTCAAGTCGCTCCCCACGCGGGAGCGCGAATTGAAACATTGAAGAAAAAGAAAGCGCCCTGTTAAAGGCGGTCGCTCCCCACGCGGGAGCGCGAATTGAAACCCGACCGACGACAAGGATTTTTATGACGTTTATGTCGCTCCCCACGCGGGAGCGCGAATTGAAACTTTACTAAGAAGAAACTTGATATGGCGGCAGGGCGTCGCTCCCCACGCGGGAGCGCGAATTGAAACGTATCCCCAGAATGAGTGCCATCGGTAGTATGGGGTCGCTCCCCACGCGGGAGCGCGAATTGAAACCTCTGCCTCGACCCGGCGCGGGAATACCTCATCATGTCGCTCCCCACGCGGGAGCGCGAATTGAAACACTTTGCCTGTATTATCAACGTAAGCATTCAACGTCGCTCCCCACGCGGGAGCGCGAATTGAAACTATTGCGGTCTTCGCTAACCAACTTACCTACGACGTCGCTCCCCACGCGGGAGCGCGAATTGAAACCTGCAACTGTTTTGGAAACGCCATTTTCTACACGGTCGCTCCCCACGCGGGAGCGCGAATTGAAACGGCAACCGCTACTCGACTGCGGCGCCCTACCGCGGTCGCTCCCCACGCGGGAGCGCGAATTGAAACGATGTCGAGTTGGTTTTCCGGGAATGGCGTCAGCGTCGCTCCCCACGCGGGAGCGCGAATTGAAACATGGCTGACGCTGCCTAGCTGCCGCTCAAGATCGGTCGCTCCCCACGCGGGAGCGCGAATTGAAACGCCATCGCAGAGCAACAGGTCAAGGACTTAAAGGGTCGCTCCCCACGCGGGAGCGCGAATTGAAACAGAGCGCGTGATGTACGCCCAACCGCAGGACATCGTCGCTCCCCACGCGGGAGCGCGAATTGAAACCGCCTCATCAAACGCCCGGATGTTGGCAGGTCGCGGTCGCTCCCCACGCGGGAGCGCGAATTGAAACGCTCGCCTCAACATCGACGGACGTGCCGCGGGCGGTCGCTCCCCACGCGGGAGCGCGAATTGAAACAATCGTCGCCACGGCGTAGGCGGCGATGCGCTTGGTCGCTCCCCACGCGGGAGCGCGAATTGAAACGCATCCAAAGACGCCGCGGATGCCAAAAATCAGGTCGCTCCCCACGCGGGAGCGCGAATTGAAACCAGCCCGGCGCGGATGGCGGCAATGACCGCTGGGTCGCTCCCCACGCGGGAGCGCGAATTGAAACAATTTTGTGCGTGCCGGTCTCGCTCAAGGCATGGGTCGCTCCCCACGCGGGAGCGCGAATTGAAACTCCGCAGGTAGCGGGCGGCGGGCGCGTGTGGCAGGTCGCTCCCCACGCGGGAGCGCGAATTGAAACGGCCCTTGGGTAATGAGATAGACGTCAAAGCCGCGTCGCTCCCCACGCGGGAGCGCGAATTGAAACTCGCGCGTGGCGTCGTCGCCTCCGTCGGCTCCTCGTCGCTCCCCACGCGGGAGCGCGAATTGAAACAACAACGATAACCATCGAAGCCAGTAGCAGCACAAGTCGCTCCCCACGCGGGAGCGCGAATTGAAACAGTAAACCCGATGATGGAATATGAGGGCGATTACGTCGCTCCCCACGCGGGAGCGCGAATTGAAACTTTTGCGCCCGGCATACTGCGCCCCACCAAAAACGTCGCTCCCCACGCGGGAGCGCGAATTGAAACCATTCAGATGGCTCATGGCACGCTTACTTGCTGCGTCGCTCCCCACGCGGGAGCGCGAATTGAAACATCTGTACCGCGCTTTTGGAATGGAAGGCGCGACGTCGCTCCCCACGCGGGAGCGCGAATTGAAACTTTTTGCACGTTTACCTCTCTTTTCAACGTGCGCGTCGCTCCCCACGCGGGAGCGCGAATTGAAACACCTCGCGCGAAACCTACGCGCGGCACCGCCAATTGTCGCTCCCCACGCGGGAGCGCGAATTGAAACTCTCTCATGGGCAAGCAAACCAAAGAAGGACATAGTCGCTCCCCACGCGGGAGCGCGAATTGAAACTTGAGAGGGATTTTTGAGGCGCGACGGATTGCAGGTCGCTCCCCACGCGGGAGCGCGAATTGAAACCCGAATATGGATCTCGAATGCCTCCGGCTCTGACTGTCGCTCCCCTCGCGGGAGCGCGAATTGAAACCGTGGGCGCGCACAATATCGGCAGTCCCGGCGGAGTCGCTCCCCTCGCGGGAGCGCGAATTGAAACCACCCAGGCGCTGCGCACCCACTCGCCGCCCTGCGTCGCTCCCCTCGCGGGAGCGCGAATTGAAACCTTTAGTCTTCTTCGTCGGTGTACTCATCCGGGGCGGTCGCTCCCCACGCGGGAGCGCGAATTGAAACCTGCATATCGGCGGCGAGGTGTTTAGATCCAGATTGCTCCCCACTCTGCCGCTAATGGTTGAAGACCGCCGCTATCGACCACAGCATGAGCGGGAAAAGGACGCAGATGAGCAGGCTGTCCAAAATTTTGTATAACCGCGTATCCGCTTTATCTTTGTCGTCCATTTTTCCGGTAATGAACGTTAATGCCCAAATAGACCTCTTTCCAAACCATGCAAAGGCATACGTTTTTTGGAATTTGAATCTCTGCCCCCACCCCGGCCCTCCCCCACGGGGGAGGGAGCCGTTCTGCGGCAGATTCAAATAACAGCTGCCATATCACATATGGATAGTTATGAAACTGTTGCTATTTTTGCAGCCAATGAGTTCCCTCCCCCTGTGGGGGAGGGTTAGGGTGGGGGCAGCAGACAACAGCTCGGCAGGTTTGGAATTTTGTCGGGTTGCCGTGCAAGTTATGGTTTGGAAGGAAGTCTAATAAAGTCGTTGCGCAGTTTTTATACTCCCTCCCCGGTCTTTCCCGCTTCGCAGGGAGGAGCTGAATGGCAAACAGGCACTCTGGTGTCATTCGCGCATTGACGCAGGTGGTTCTTTTTCATTCACAATATATTTTACCCTTCTCTCAAAAAACGGTTTTTCTATAGCATAGAAAGTAAGTATCGAAAAGAGAACGACCCCAGGCAAAATGATGGTATTTTGTGCCAGCAGGCTGTTAAAAGTCTCCGGATATG